>JACQAW010000399.1 GCA_016194725.1 Deltaproteobacteria bacterium | reverse complement strand
GCTCGAGGGGCTGGTGCCGTTCGCCAAGGGCGACAGCTGGCGCGACGAAGTTTTAGGATCTTTTCGGCAGGCGCTGCTCGACTATTTTTCCAAGCGTGGTTTTTACCAGGCCAAGGTTGGCGTGACTCCGTTCGAAGAGGCCGACGGAAACATAATCATCAAAATCCAGGTCGATGAAGGCAAGCCTTGCGTCATAAAGTCTTTCTGGATTGATGATCCGCCAGGCTTCAAGAGTCAGCACGTCATGCTTCGTTTCAAAAGCAAGATCCAAGACGTCGCGCGAATGCGTGCCGGTGACCGCTACGACGAGCAGACTCTGGGCGACCGGGTGCGCGAGCTGCGAGAATGGCTGGTGGACGAAGATTTTATCCTTGCCAATACCGACAGGGTACGGCTGAAGTTCAATGACGACAAGACCGAGGTGGACGTTGTGCTGGCCGTCGAGTATGGCGACCGCGTGACGTTTGGTTTTCAGGACAATACGGCGTTCACCCAGGCTGATCTGAACGAGTTCATCGCCCAGGTTCGGGCAACAGGCCTTGGAAAAGATTATGTCGGGGTCATTCAGAGGCGTTTCGCCGATGCATATCACGCCCGTGCGTTCAATAACGTCAAGATCGATACGATTTTCAGCGAACGTCCCCTTTCAAAACATGTGACTTTCAAGTTCACCGAGGGCAGCCGCACGCTGCTGCAAGAGATGAAGTGGGAGGGGCTGATTGAGCCAAACGCGCTGATGGCGGCAAATGTCTTCGAGGGCGGCAGCTCGCGCCTCGTACAAAGGGGGTTCTTCGTCGAAAAGGACATCGACAAGGCCATTTTGCTGGTGCTCGAGGATTTGAAGTCACGCGGTTACCTTACCAGCAAACTCATCGCCAAGAGCATTCAGCCCATCAAGTCTCCGTCCGGAATGCAAAGGGTCAGGGTGGTCATACAGATTGCCGAGGGCGAGCAGACGCTGGTTGGCAGGAATGAGCTGCTGGGGTTCAGCTACTTTCCGGTGGATAGGATTCGCTCGACCCTGGGGCTTACCGAAGAAAAGCCCTTCAATCCGTTTTCGTTTGAAGAGGGGCTGCAAAGACTGCGAGCCCTGTACGTGACCGAGGGGTTTCTCGATTTCCGAATACTAACGCCCGAAGATGACATTGTGAGTTTCAGTGAAAACAATCGCGACGCCAATGTGCGGGTTCGGGTTACCGAGGGAAAGCGAGTCAAAATAGGCAAGATTCGCATCGAAGGACTGAAAAAGACCCGTGAGTATGTTGTTAGCCGCGAGCTGCTCGTACACGAGGGCGATTGGTGGCTTGGCCCTGATTTACAGCAAACCGAGGTGAATATTCGCAAGCTGGGCTTGTTTTCCGACGTGCGGGTCATTCCGTCGCCCTCGCTGCAGGGGCCTGACTATCGCGATCTTGTCCTGGAGCTTAAGGAAGTGGAACCCGGATCTTTCGAAGTCGGCCCCGGGTATCGTTCCGACCTGGGAATTCGCGCTTTCTCCCGCCTGAGCTATAACAATATTCTTGGCAAGAACTGGATCGGCTCGTTGGGTGCCGAGGCCAACCGCCGCACGAACAGCGACTATCATTTTGTCGAATATAAATTCGATACCAGCTTTGTCGAGCCGCGCTTCTTCGGCACACATAACCTGTATTCGATCGGAATGAGTACCCGCAAAGAGAGTTTTCCGCCTGATTTCAATGCGGTGACCACGCAGTTCGTAACCGGTTTCGAGCGCAAGCTGATTCCCGCGGTGACTGCGAGATTGTTCTACAAGCTCGAACGAATCCGGCAGTTCGACGTCTTTATCAACAATCAGCCGTCGCCGGACGACGACCGTTCGATGCTGATTGGCAGCATCGTGCCTTCACTTACTCTCGACACGCGCGACAACCCTTTTACGGCGACCTCGGGGTGGCTGGCCACGGGCCAGCTGGAATACGCGCACCCATTGCTTTCGAACCAGAGCGCTTCGAACGACTATGCGCCGGCATATCAAAAGTGGACGGCTTCGGTGCACCGCTATACGCCCTTGACCAAAGATATCGTGTGGTCAACGGTGGCCTCAGGAGGCTTCGAGCGCTCGGACATCGCCGGTCGCGAGATTCCTCTCGTAAAACTGTTTCGACTGGGTGGCTCGAGTACCATTCGCGGCTTTCCCGAAGACGCCATCAACGTCGACACCTTTCATATCAATGGTACCCTGGCCTCGATTAATTTTCGTTCTCAGGTCGACCTGCCCCTGGTGGGGGAGCTGAAGTTCGCGCCCTTTGTCGACGCGGGCAACCTGTTCATCAACAACGTTTTTCGCGGAAATCCGTTTTTTCGCGTGGGTGCCGGCGTGGGCCTGCACTACATGACTCCCGTGGGTCCCATTAACCTGGATTGGGGACGCAAGCTCAATCCCATTGGCGGCGAAGCCCCAAATCAAATCCACTTTTCCGTGGGTCTGATTTAAATCGCGGCCAGGCCCATGAATTCAAATATCAGGGCCGAAGCCAGCATGGTCGTTATTTCGGCATGGTCATACATGGGCGCGACCTCCATGAGGTCAAACCCGATAAACTTCAGGCCGCGCAGCTTGCGTACGCAGCTCAGTGCCTCGTAGCTGGACAGGCCGCCGACTACCGGCGTGCCGGTACCGGGCGCGAACGCCGGGTCAATGCCGTCGATGTCAAAGCTCAGGTAGTATGGAATGCCGGTATCCAGCTTGGCCAGAATGGTGCGCATTCCGGTAGCGTGAAACTCATCCATGCCCAGGTGCGTGATGCCCTGGCTTTCGTCCCAAGACATCTGATCCACCGAGGTCAGCGGACCGCGAATGCCGACCTGAAAAACATTTTTTCCTTCGAGGACCTTTTCGTCGATCAGCCGGCGAACGGGCGTGCCGTGGTGGAACTTTTCGCCCCAAGCCTGGTCGGCGGTGTCGGTATGGGCGTCGAACTGAATCAATCCAAAATGTTTATGTTTCTTTTTCATCGCGCGCAAAATCGGATACATGACTGAGTGGTCACCGCCCATCGCGATAGGCAGCACGCCCGCTTTCAAAAGAGTGCCGTAATCTTTTTCGATGGCGTCGAAGGTCTTTTTCAGATTGAGCGGATTACAATTAATGTCGCCCCAGTCAATCACGCTCAGCTTTTCATAGATGTGCACGCCATGGTCGGGGTGAACATTTCGGTTCATTACTGACGCATTGCGAATTGCCCGTGGCGCGAAGCGGGCGCCAGGCCGATAAGTCGTTCCCCCGTCAAAGGGAATTCCTAAAACTGCCATGTCGACGCCCTTTAATTCTCGGGTATGGGGAAGCCTCGCAAAGGTCGCTATATCGCCAAACCTTGGACTTAAAAGGGGATTCTTGGGTGCGTGGCCTGCGAGTTTTTTTGACATGTGCCTGCATACTAAATTAAAAAGGCGTTGACTTCAATGATGCTATTGAGTATCTCATCCCGTCTATGTCAACGTATTTTGAGAAGAATATAGATCAGAACAAAAAGTCTTGGGTCCTGTTTGATGCTAAGGACCAGGTCCTCGGCCGCCTTGCCACGCAAGTCGCCCGGGTATTGACCGGGAAGCACAAGCCGACGTTCACCTCGCATGTTGATGCCGGTGATTTCGTTGTTATCGTCAATGCCGATAAGATCGCTCTTACTGGCAAGAAGTGGGCGGATAAAACCTACCACGATCATTCAGGCTATATCAGTGGCTTGAAGACCAAGACGGCAACCGAAATGATGACTCGTCATCCTGACGAGCTCCTGCGTCGCGCGGTTTGGGGCATGGTCAACAAGACCAAGCTCGGCAAAGCGCAGATGACGAAGTTGAAAATTTATGCTGGTGCAGAACACCCGCACAAGGCGCAGAAGGTTGTGGCTTACGCCGCACCCAAGCGCATCGTCGCTCGTCCGACGGGCTCCAAAAAAGCAGCAAAGTAAAAGAGAAGGTAAATAGATGGCTACAGCAGCAGCAAAAGTTTTTCATGCAGTCGGCAAAAGAAAGACGGCATGTGCACGCGTTTACATGACTCCTGGCGATGGCAAGATCACCATCAACGAACGCGGCTTTGAGGAATACTTCACGCGTCCGACGTCACGCATGGTCGTGATGCAGCCGCTGGAAATGACCAGCAACGTTGGCAAGTGGAACATCACGGTTAACGTATACGGCAGCGGCCCTTCGGCTCAGGCCAGTGCCACCAGGCACGGTATTTCAAAGGCTCTTCTGGATATCGACGTGGCAATGCGCGGCATCTTGAAGAAGGCCGGTTTTCTCACTCGCGACAGCCGCGAAGTTGAGCG
>JACQAW010000398.1 GCA_016194725.1 Deltaproteobacteria bacterium | reverse complement strand
TTTCCAGATATGCATCCAGTGCCGCAGAAAGCGTGTCTTCAAAGCCAGCGGCTTTTTGCAAACGCTGGGATTCAAGGTCTTGTACGCGACGTAGCTTCTGCATGCATTTTTCTGAAACCCCCATCTCAAGCTTCAAGCGGTCCCAGGCAATATAAGACGCCCTATCGGATACAGCGGCTTTGGGATTCACCCTGGCCACTTCACGCTCCAGCACTTTTGACGAGACGGTCTTGGCAAAGTCGAGCCACTTCACCTGATTTTCAGGGGTAATGACCGAGCAAAGCTTTCTGGCCTTGGATATCGAAATCTGCCCATTTTTGATCTCTTGCTTGAAAGCAGGAATTGCGGCTGACTTCCTGGCAATCGCAATGAAGTTATAGGCGCAGTCTTCTGACAGCTTCAAATGCGTCACCGCATACTTATAAAGACTCGTGCATCCATAGTTGCGAAAACTCTTTCGAGAGTCGACCATCTGAATGATCTCGATGAGCTCGCCAACGCAAACCAAATAGCGCTCAGCTACTTCAAGGGCTTTAATATGAATTTCCAGGTCACTGGCATTTTTGGATTTCATGCCAAACAAATAACACGTGAAAACAGGCCCTTTTTAAACGCGCCAGGAGACTCCAGGCGTGGTTTAAAAAATCAGAACCGGGATCAGGCACTCACGCCTCCAAAACGTTTCGCTACAAGGCCGCCCGAGAGGTTTCCGAGGCATTGCAAGAGAATTGAAAAACAGACACTGAAGAACATGAAAATAACGTCAATAACTATTTCAGGTCACTCAAAGATTTTTTCAAACATAAATTATAAAAATTGAATTCAAATTCAGCCGCGCCGGACTCGAAGATAAATTCCACGCCTACCACTCAACCTACCGCAGAAAGGAAAGTAGCCCGTGGCATACACCGCAAGCCGCAACAAGCTTCCAACGCCTGCTCCAAGGATGCACCGAACATCGGACCCACTCGGTGCGCTCGAACCGAAGCTCCACCCCACCACGCAAAATCCCAGTGCACCCGAAACCAGGAACCACCGAGCCCGCTCGGAGTCGCCCGATCCACGCGTCCACGGCACGCCAGCAAAAAACCCCACTTCCCCTTACAGGCCTTCCCCTGCCAATCCCCGCTCCAAAAAAGAAAAGGCCGTCACCCCAAAGGGCAACGGCCTTCTCATTCACTTATCCGCTAACTATTACTGACGGCGCATGTTCAGAACTTCCTGCATCAGCTCATCAGCCACCGTGACCGACTTGGCGTTCGCCTGGAACGTACGCTGCGTGGTCATCAGATTGATGAACTCGGAAGCGATATCGGTCGTCGACGACTCCATGGCTTTCGGAGAAATGCGGCCGCGGCCGCCTTCGCCTGGTTTACCAATGAACGCCTGGCCCGAGTTCTTCGACTCGCGAAAGCGGTTCTGACCTGCTTTGAACAGCGCTTCGTTGTTCTCGAACTTCGCGACCGCGACCTGCGCCAGGTTGATGGTTTCGCCGTTGGTGTAAATAGCCGACAACGTGCCGTCCTCGCTGAACGACAAACCGGCCACGGTGCCTGCCGTATAGCCGTCTTGCACGTGTTTATACAGGTCAGAGTTCGTGCCGTACTGCGTGGACTGCAACCCGGTTCCACCTTCCGCAATCGTCTTGCCGAAGTCGAAGTTGATCTTCTGGCCCGGCCGGGCGCCTTTGTTGAAGTTGAACTCGTTCTTGCCCACCGTTGACTCCTGAAGCCGTCCATCCGGCGAGAATTTCAGCACGCCGTTGGCAGATTCCACGGGCTTGCCCTTTTCGCCACCCGCGGTTTCTTCGCCCTTGGTTATCGCGTGCCAGCCCCAGACGCCGTCATCGGTCTTGTTGAAATAGACGGTCACCAGATGCGCATTGCCCGCCGAGTCATATACGGTCAGGCCGTTCGAGTACTGGCTGCTCTTGTCGGGGTTCTCGAGGTTGAAGTCCTGGCCTTTATCGGCGCGAATGTCGAGGTTCATCGACATCGTCACCTTGCCCGTCTGCTTGGCATCGATGACCGCGCGATCGAGCTTGATCGGCTCCATCTTGTTGGTGATCATGCCGTTTTCATCAGCCTGAAAACCCATGACCTGCATGCCATCGGTGTTGGACATGCGGCCTTCCTTGTCGAAGTTGAAAACACCGGCGCGGGTGAAGCTTCGGCCTTCGGCACCGTCCACGACGAAAAAGCCGTCGCCCGAGATCGCGAGATCCGTCGGGCGTTCCGTTTGCACGATACTGCCTTGCGAGAAAATCGGGTCGATGTGATTCAGACGCACGCCGCGTCCGATCTGGTTGCCGCCCAGAATACCTTTGAGGGATTTCGAGATCACGTCGGTGAACTCGGGTCGGGATGTCTTGAAACCAGTGGTGTTGGCGTTGGCGAGGTTGTCGCCGTAGATTCCGAGGGCTTCGCCCTGGGCCTGAAGACCGGATATACCGGTGTACATCGATGCTAAAATACCCATCTATGAGCCTCCTGCTCTTTGTAACGCGAACAGCAACGGGCTGGCGCCCTGCTGCTCGACTTGTTCGCCGGAACTCTCCGTCAGTCGAGTTTCGGCATTTTGGAGGCGCCCCAGACAATTCATTCGGAACTGAATGGGACCCGCCTCTGACATCAGCCGCACGTCATGCGCGACCGACTACTTCTTGTTTTATATGATTACCGCACCGTCGATATTCGTGAATACGTTCCCGTCCAGGGAAGCGCGATCCATCGCGGTCACGACGGTACGATTCTTCACGCTTACGATGAACGCGGCGTCTTTCGTCAGAATCAACGTATCGTCCAAACCCTTCGCCGCGGCCTTGTCGATCGCGTCGTTGAGCTTGCGCATCTGGTCCGGCCCCATCTCGAGCTTCCTGCTCTGGAGCCGTGCCGAGGCGTGAGCCGAAAACTTCAGCGGTTC
>JACQAW010000426.1 GCA_016194725.1 Deltaproteobacteria bacterium | reverse complement strand
TCAAACGCCTGCTGCTCGAAGAGATCGGCAAGATCAAGCAGAACAAGTCGGTCGACGGCGACGGCGACAACGACGTGGGCTCGATGACCACCGATTTTCAGGTGGCCACGGTTGCCGCGCACGTGCGTTCCGCGCAAGAGGCCGGCGCGCGATTACTGACCGGTACCAGCTGGGATTTCAAAAGCAAAACCATCCCGCCGCTGGTGCTTGAGAACGTCACCGACAAAATGGCCGTCATCAACGAAGAGACGTTTGGCCCGGTGCTGCCGCTGGTCACGTTCAAAAACGAGCACGACGCCATTACCAAAGCCAACAACTCGCGCTTCGCGCTTTCGGCCAGCGTGTGGACCAAGGACCCCGAGCGCGCTTACCGCGTCACCCGCCATCTGGTGACGGGCAACGTGTCGGTCAACAACGTCATGCTCACCGAGGCGAACCCCGGCCTGCCTTTTGGCGGCTCCAAGGAAAGTGGCTTTGGCCGCTACAAGGGCGAGTTCGGCCTGTATGCGTTCTCGAACATCAAGTCGGTGCTGTTCGATGGCAACAGCTCGAAGATCGAAGCCAATTGGTTTCCTTACACCCGCGAAAAATACGTGCTCTTCACCGACATGATGGTGGCGCTGTTTTCAACCGGCTTTGGCAGCCTGCTCAAGTTTATCAGCTGTGGGCTCAAGCTTGAGTCGTACAGCAACAAGGCCACGCGCACCCCGGCAAGTGCGCAGCCACTGCCCGAAGCTCAAACCCGCAGCATACAGCCCGAGGCCAAATAAGAATGGCCAAAACCAAGCCAATGGCCGGGCTGGTGCTCACCAGCGGCGGCGCGCGCGGCGCTTATCAGGCCGGCGTGCTCAAAGCCCTTGGCGAGTTCGTGCCCAAGGGCAGCCAGCCCTTTCCCATTCTGGCGGGCGTATCGGCAGGCAGCATCAACTCAGGGTTTCTGGCCGCCGGTGCCCAGGATTTCAGCGGCGCCACCAGGCGACTGGCCGAGCTTTGGGTCCAGCTGCAGCCCAAAGATGTTTTTCGCACCGACACGGCCTCACTGTCGAGGGTGGGCGTGCAGTGGATGACCGACCTCAGCCTTGGCGGATTTTTCGGTGGCGTGCACGGCAAGGCGTTGCTCGACACCGGCCCGCTTCGCAACTTCATGACCACGAACGTGGACATCGGAAAGATCGAGGAAAATATCGCCTCGGGGCTGCTGCATGGAGTAGCCGTATCGGCGACGAATTATTTTTCGGGAACCGCGGTGACCTTTTATGACGGAGCGCCCACGATCAAGCCCTGGATCCGCACCACCCGCATCGGCGTGCACGACAAGCTGACGATCGAGCATTTCATGGCGTCGTCGGCGATTCCTATTTTCTTCCCCACAGTCCGTTTAAACGACGCCTTCTATGGCGACGGCTGCATTCGCCTGACCACCCCGCTCAGCCCCGCCATCCACATGGGTGCGGACCGCGTGCTGGCCATTGGTATTCGCTACAACCGCACGCCCGCCGCCACCGTTGACCTCAATCGCACGAGCACCAACTCGGTGCCCATGATTGCCGATATTGCGGGCGTGCTTCTGAACTCGATGTTTCTGGACGGGCTCGAAGCCGACGTCGAGCGCATGAAGCGCATCAACCACACGCTGGGCATGATTCCGCAAAAGCAGGTCGACGAGCACCCCGAAAGCCTGCGCGTTATTCCCGTCATGACCCTGCAGCCCTCGCGCGACCTGGGCTCGCTCGTGCTGGAGTCGCTCAATACTTTTCCGCGCACGGTACGCCATCTTCTGCGCGGATTGGGCGCATCGGAAGAAAAAGGCTGGGATCTTTTGAGCTACCTGGCCTTTGATACGATGTACACCCAGCCACTCGTTGAGCTGGGGTATTCCGATGGCTACACGGCAAAAGACGAGCTCTTGGAATTTTTGCGTCAGTGAGGTCAGGGTGGCGAAAATCGAAAAACCCGGTCATCAGCCGCCACGAACAGATGCCCGCCGGCAATAATGGGGGTCTGATAACGCCGAACGTTCGTCATCGCCCCAGCCTTTTCGCCGCTTTCAAACACCAGGCGTCCGCTGAGTGCCTCGAATCCCCGCAACCGATTGTCCCCCTCGGCCCCCACGCTCCAAACAATCGGGTTCGAGCCGCTCGCATCACTTGTCGTCACAATAGGCGACCCCATCCCGTTCTGCCGCGCGCACCACTCCACTTTCATCGCGGGCGGCGTTCCCGACACCACTTTCAACGCCACCAGATCACCCGCCTGGTTTTTCGGGCAACCGATTCCCTGGCCTTTGAAGAAAATATAAACAGCGTCGTCGGTGCTATAACTGGCAGGCGCCGTGATGATGGGGTCAGCCGCAACTGCCAAACTTGCAACACCGTCGCTGATACCGCCAAGACCTGTCCGATTCGTCAGGTAAGCTTTGCCATTTTTTCCAAACGCAACCATAAGCCGGGCCGGGTCGCCGTGGCTCAAATTCACGGGAACCGCGTTGCTGCCACCCAGGTCAAGATCCTGCGCATCGAGAGTTTTCCAGTCCGCGGGCGCAAAATAATCGGTGGGCGTGGCGTTGAAGGACGAGCCCGCGTTGAATTTCAAGATTGCTTCGCCCCCGCTCCACGTCACCGCCCCAACGGTATTTCCGGTGGTGGCAAACAGCGCGTTGTCAGCCACGACCAGCGCCCCCGGCGCCCACACGGCGCCGCCGCGTGCGCCTGCCACCCACGCGTTGTAGCGGTATGGGTCGCGCAAGGGCAGGCCCAGCACCCACCCACGATAGTCACCGCAGTCGCCGTAATGGCCTCCGTAAGCGACGTAAAGAACTCCATCCAGCAGCGCCAGGCCCGGACGTTGATTTTGAACGGCGGAATCGAATTTGACGCCGCCGGCTTCGACCTTCGCCCCAACATCAAACGGCCAGCCCGGCCGAGCTCTGCCGTCGTCTATTGATAGGCCGTAAATTTTATGCTGCTTGGTGCGTCCGCCATCTGGCGTGGTCATCGCGTCCAGAAACACTGTGCGCGAACCCAGGTCAATTACGGGCGTGCCCGTTATTCCCAGCGGCGAGATGTTTCCGCACGGAAGTTTCTCGAGCGGCACCGGCGCACCCAGGCTGGCGCGCCACAGCTGGGCGCCGGTGTCGGCATTCAGCCCGTAAACCAGATTCTGCTCGGTGGCGACAATGAGAAGTTTTTTTCCACCTGCCGCGTTTTCGACATAAAGCGGCTGCGCATAGGTTGGCCCCTCGATATGCGCGACAAAGCCGGCGTCTTGGCGCAGCTTGG
>JACQAW010000425.1 GCA_016194725.1 Deltaproteobacteria bacterium | reverse complement strand
GCGGTGCTGACGCAAGAGATACTGGACCAGCTGCAGTCCATTACTGGGGCGGCGCCAGTGGCAGAGCCGTGGGAGCTTGGTCCGCATACTTCATATCCGATTGCGAAGCAGAGGCTCTGCGCCGCTTGAACGGGCTTGCTCGAGGCGTCGAGCTCGACGGCATGCTGATAACTGAGTTGGAACGAGGCGCTCAAGCTGAACTTTTCCAAAGCTCCCTTCACGTTTCCCTCGGCATTTGCCGACGTCAGGAGCACACCGGGCCTTGGGCTTTCGTTCAGGGGCCGGCGTGCCGCCGCCAGCTCCATCGAGCTTTGGAGCAGGATCTTTCCACCCTTATCCTTGAGGCTCAGGTCACAGGAAAACCCGTCCACCACCGCCGCGCGCGCGGCTGGGGAAGTGAGCACCGTTAACAGAACAAGTCCAAGCTGAAAGTTTTTCATGAAATGACATCCATCCTTGGGTCCGGGATTTCCCAAAAATAGCCGAATATTGCAGCTGATATTTTTTGGCGGGAATAATCGAACTTACTTCGCCAGAATTCCACGACTCAGGGCAGCCTTGAGCCGTTCGATTCGCCCGAACTTCGCGTCGATTCGCGCAAGCGACGCTTTGAGATTGGCGGCTTCGATGGGTGACGGATTTTTGCCGAGATCGGCTTTCAGCTCGGCGCGCACGATTGCAAGGTAATCCAGCTGCTCGGTGAGGTTTTGCAGCTGATCGGCGTCGATGCGGGAATAGTCGCCGAGGTACTTTCGCGGATGATTGCGGATGTCGTCTTCGAGCTCGTCCTGCCGTTTCTTGATCTCGTATCCTTCATAGGCGTCGGCCGCGGTCCAGTACAGAAAGAGCCCGGACACCACGGGGCGCACCACGAACGCCAGCTCAAGAGCCAGTTTTTCGGCCTCGGCCTGATAGATGGCGTCTTTGTCGAACGCCGCGCCAAGCCTGCGCTCGCGAATCACGGCGGAAAGGCGCCGGTAGGCCGTGTCCCCGATGCCCCAGCGATAAAATTCGTAAAGTACCTCGGGGCGGGGCTTACCGAATGCCTCGAGCGCCACGCCCTCGACGCGCGCGCGGTGGCGCGCCCGGTAGCCGTCCTGGAATTTTTCAGCGAACGCACGCAGCACGTTCCAGGTCGCGGGTTCGGCGCGCACCTGGCCAAAAGCGCGAAGCCAGGTCAGGGCGAAGTTCGGCTCACGATGGGCCGTGCGAAACATCGCGTTCGAGAGCTCGACCGTGAAGTGCGCGAAATCCGCGGCGCTCATATAGCCCTTGCGTGGAACATGGATGCGCTTTTGCCAGAGCCTCCAGAAGCGCCGGCCGTAGGTTACTTTCGGGTTCACTCCGGGAACATACTCGAGAAAGTGCGTAAGCACCCGCCAACGCATCAGGCCTTGAGCTTGCTGAAACTCCAGCAGTCCCTGCCGGAAACTGGGCGATCTGGCGGCCATCACCGCCAGGAGCTCTTCAAGCGTGGGGTAAGCGCGCCGGGATTTCATGCGCTGGATGACGTCAGCCTCCCAGTCCGCGACGTTCTCGCCAGCTTTTTCGTCAAGGATACGACGCACCTCTTCGGCCTGGGCGCGTCCTCTCCGGTTCAGGGTCTCCGAAATGGCCCGCCTGATGCTTGTTCCCGCTTCCGTGACTTTCGCGATTCCGGCGGACAGGGCCGGTGAGCCCAGCGCACGCTCCATGTTTTTCAACAAACGACCGAGAAGCGAAGGATCGTTCTTGGCTTGCTCCAGCAGAAAGACCTTGGCTTGCGCGCCGCTGCTATCGTGGACAAGGGATTTGGCAAGCCCGTTTGCCAGTTCGCGCGGAACCCTATTTGCGGGAAGCTCGCTTTTTCCGCTCAAAGCGGCGCCGATCACGAATCCAATGATGAAGTCGGAAGCGCGCGCTTTCGGCTGGGCTGCGGCGAGCGCGCTGAGAGCGTCAACGTAGCTGTTTACCCCTTCAAGCACGGCCCCCGCGCGGCCGCTGTTGTAATCAACCCACTGCGCTTCGTTGTGCTCGGCAAGAGATTTCGAAACCCGATAATTCCCATAGGCGAATCCAAGCCCGGCGGCACCGCCGCCGAGGATTCCCGCGCGGGTGAAAACCGCGCCGACCGCGCCCGAGATGATGCTGTAGGCGAAGGCCGAGTCGATGCCGAAACTGACGGCCTCAAAGATCGCGCCGGGAAGCTGCTTTTTGTGCTGCCATCGTTCGGCCTCTTTGCGCAGGCGGCAACCCAGGAATTCGGCGCGCTCGCGGCAAGGCAATCCGAAGCGACGCTCCAGCGCGTCGCCCGGCGTGACGTCCGTGCAATAGTCGAAGTCGCCCAGAAAGTGGCGGTCCAGCACCGCCATGTATGTGCTCTCGGGACGGCGCCCGTCGAGATCGTCGCAGAGCCTGCGCAGGTATCGCGCAAGACCCTCTTGCATCGGCCCCAGAGCCTGATCTGCCTCTTGGGCTGCCAACCTGGCCTTTTCCTCGTCGTTCAAGTTCGTAGCCAGGGCCAGACGGTCAAAGAGCGGAGCACCCGGTTTACCGTCGGCGTCCTTCCACGCATGGGCTAGCGCCGGATTCATCGCGACGACTTGCAGCTCGAGCGCCGTGAGCGCCTGGGCCGCGTCGGAGCGCATCGAGCACCAGTCTCTAAGCCTGATCTGAAACATGTTCAGGCTGGTGTCGCCGCCGCGCGCCTCGTATGCGTCCATTTTTACGTAACGTTCCGGGTCGGTTTCTTTCAGATAACGCTCGAAAGCGGGTGGGGCCTGGCAGCTCTCGTCGGTAGCGCCGCAGAATGCGGTGGCTTTGAATTTACCGTCGCCAAGCAGCCGCCGAATTCCCCTGTCGGCATCGGTGATGAGCTTGCTCGTCTTGGGTACCAGATCATGCGACATCATCGTCGAGAACATATTGCACTGGTATTGGGCGTGCTTGCCGAAGCGGATCAGGACGGGAGCATCCGCGAGGTATTTCAATACCGGAACGTAGCTCGCCGCGTGGGGAACATTCAACGTGCTTACCTCCTCGCTGCCCAGATCATGATTGAGCAGGCCCACGAGGCTTCGCAAAGCCTGGATCTGCTTTACGGCCTCGACCATCCGTTGCCCTTTCGAGCCAGACATCTCACGCTGCTGCACGAAAAGCGGGTCATAAGATCGATCCTGAATATTTTCGTTGAAGGGCCCGAGCTCGGCCATGCGTCCGAGCTCGCCACGCAGGCTGAGGTTCGAACAGGAGGCCAGAAAGCCATTCAGGTTGCCGTTGTATGCCTGAGGCGAGTCCCAGTGGCGCTGAAAGGCCGCCAGCACAAAGGCTCGGCCAAGAGCGCGCGCCTGCGTTTTGGTCGTCGCGTAAAGGTAAGCATCGCGTTCTTCATGATAGGCTTTGAAAAGATCGTTTGATGAAAGCATCGAAGGCAACAGCGCGCCGCGGGCATTGGCCGCGTCCGCGAAGCGGCGCACGCATTCGTTTTTCTTGCAGGCGCCGTCGCCCACGTCAGCAGGCAGGCATCGCGACCGGGTTTCGGTTTTGACGCCTTCGGATTTGCCGCCGGGCGTGCTCGACGTACCGGAGGGCTTGAGATAACTTTGCACGCACGCCGCGAATTCGCCGCTCGGCTGTTTTCGTTTCGGCTCGCCAGTCCGAGTATCAAAGATGTAGCTTTCTTTTTGGTGGTCGTACTCGTACAGGCTCAGCTGGAAGGCATCGAGACACACAAAAAGATTTTCAATCACGTCCTCGATGTTTTTTCGCCCAGTAAAGCCGGTGCACAGACCGGCGGCTCTGTCCGGCGCGGTCAATGCGCCCGTATCGGGGTCGCGAATCCTGTTTTTGGCCGATACCCAGCCGTGGAAATCGGGCTGGGGCGTGGTTCCGTCAAGGCTGATCCAGCTGCGTTGCGGGTCAGGTGGGCCGCACAGCGCCTGGGCTTTGCGATAGAGCTCGGGCGTGCGCCGTTTGTCGAGCTGGCTGCTGGGACTGCCACCATCGCGAATTAATGTGCACGAGCCTACAAGGGCTCTAGCGAAGTTTTCGAGCCAGCCCAGCTGTATGCCTGTTTCCTTGGTGACGAAGCTCTCGAGGGTGATTCGCTCCTTGCCGTCATAGGTATTGTCTAGCTTCAGCACGAGGGCAAGTTCTGACAATTGCCGCATGCTTGACGCCAGCGCGGTATCGCCGCGGACCAGGGAGTTGAAATCGGCCAGCTCCGCGGGGCCGAGCTTCTCGCAGATCGCGGCATCGGATGGATAGGCGCGAATACCGGCAACCGAAAGAAGCAGAGCGATCTGAATCATCGTATGGAATGCGCGATTGAGCCTTGGCTTCATTGTTATTTCCCTTCACACAACTTCCACGAAGAGCGGCTGCGAGATGCGGCCCAAACCACGGTGTCTAATTTCGATGTTAGCAGCCGGTAGGGTAAGATTTATACTGATGAATTTTGGTGGGATAGGGGAGACCTACTTTGGCGGCGGGCAGGACTCGAGCTGCACCTCTGCTCCCAAGGCCTTAAGCATCATATTGCGCTCGGTGAACGCTGGCCACCGTCCACGCCAAGAGGCCAAAGCTGCATTGGGAAAAAGCGAGCCTTGGGTGCGGGAGTGAGCTAATTAGCCAGTGGCAACAGCATCGGACGTCCCCAGGCCGAGGCCCGGGAGTCGTGGATGAGCTTGAGCTCGGCCACGCGAACCGCATGCAGAATCCGGGGGAGCTGGCCTGTCGATATGGCAAGTACGGCGAGCGTGGCGGCTATCTGGATGAGTTTGTCGATTCCCATATGGTCTCCTCAATTTGGTCGGGGTTGTCTTTATGACGCAAAACAATGTGGCGGACGATAGAATGCTCCCAGCGCCCGCCCTTTCGGGTTTTGTATCCGTGGCTGTCGAGATGCTGGGCGATGGCGCTAAGCGACCGGCCCGCCTGCCAGAGATTCAGGATCAGGCGGACGGTCTCGATCTCTTTGGGTTCCACAACGAGGCGGCCGCGCAGACGAGAATAGCCAAACGGCGTGACACCAACTTGAAGCTTCTCGGCCTTGATTGTGGTCTCGTCTGGCCGAGAATGGTGGGTACGAATGGCAACGCCCGCCTCGATGAGTGTCTGTCGCACGTTAGGGCGAGGGACGCCGGTCTCCCGGGCGATCTGTAGCAAGTTGCGTCCGGTAGCGTATAGCGCGATGCATTTCTCGGAAATG
>JACQAW010000424.1 GCA_016194725.1 Deltaproteobacteria bacterium | reverse complement strand
GCGTGGACGGCGCAACCACGCCGCCGCAAACCTCGGAGTTGACTCCAAACTTGAAAGAAGGGCTCATGTTCACGGTGATGTCGCGCGCAAAAATATCCATCGTGGTCTGGGCCAGCAAAAAGCCCGCGCTGTTTGCGCCCGGTGGAAAACCGCCTTTAGGCGTGTGCAGCATCGAGACTACGTCGGGGCAGGAGTCGGAATGGGCAAAGCCCCAGAGCTGAAAGGTGCGTGCCTGTCCGAAGGGCACGTTGAGCGAAAGAGCGGCGTTGCGCGAGATGAAGCCGGCCGTCAGCCCCAGAGTGGCGTCGCCGCCGCAACCTGAGCTGGTATTGATGCCGGGGCCGATGACGTTGATTGCAAAACAATCGAAGTCATCCAGCGAAACCGGCTGAAAAAAACGAGGCCCTGGAACCGTAATGCCTGTGGCGGCCAGCGCCGAAAAACCGCCGCCCGCGGTAATGCTGCTGCTCGAAGAAACCGAGGTCGCATGCGTGGATTGCGAGCTTGGCGTGGTGATAATCACCGACGCGCCACCTGTTGCGGCACCTATGCCCGTGGCAGATTTCTGCCCTTTGGGTTGGCAACCAGCAAGGCCAACGACGCCAATGGCAATAGCCAAAGAAACGACCGCCCACCGCCGCATCACGACTGCGCGTTTTGACCTCTTTTCAAGACAGTGCAATACCGTTACCCCTGTTTATACCCAAAACCCAATACTCTACCATTATACTCTGGTATCGGTATCTGGCGAAATTAATAGAGGGACTATTGTATGGCTTTGATTTTATTGATCTTTAAAAACGAACAGCGGCCGAAAATGCATCCTGACCGTTCTGGCTGCGGTTCAGACCGTGGGCGAACTCCAGGCGAAGTTGAAAGGGAATGGTGAAGCCGATCTCGGTATTCACCAGAAATCCGCCACCCACGCCCGACAGCAATGCCAGGTTTTCGCCAGAGGTTTTTTGCAGCTTGGCGCCGTCATAAAAACCATAAGCGCCCAGATTGCGGAAAAAGAGAGGCCAGGTTTCAAGGCCGCGAAAAATCTGCGCCAGTGGCAGGCGATATTCGGCCTGCACAATTGCCGCGCGCTGGGCTTCGAAATTTCCGAGTGGGTAACCCCTGAGCGGCGGGTCCAGATCAGACAAGGTTCCCGTTCCACCAACCCGAACCGACGAGACCGGAAGATTGCCATCGGGATTTGGCGAAACGGCGTAATAGGCGTTCAGGCTGATATTGGCGTGACGAGGAAAAAACGGAATCAGCGGATTGAGATTGGCCAGCCCTTTCCACGCGTGAAAGGGGCCCGAGTAAAGTCGCCGGCCCTCGAGGTCCATGAATATTCCGGCTTCGGGCGTAATCGAGTAAGCGTAGGATTGCTGCGTGTTGATCGAAAGTCCCGCGCCCAGCCGCTGGTCAGGGTCAAAGACATGCCGGCCAAAGTCACCGTCGCGCGTGATGCGTCCCCATTCCGCAACCAGGCTTGGCGTGATCTGGTAAAAAACACCGGGAAACGGCCGCTGAAGGACAACCGACAGTTTTCGTTCCTCGTCGTACTCGCGCAGGTTACGCAGAGTCGCATAATTGCTGATCTGACTCGAGGCCGCTAAATTGAGCCCAAAATCAGCGCACCGAGTTCGTCGTCAGCATCACTGAGCTCGACCCAAGGCCACCAGAAACGCGGCGCAAGCGAGCCCAACAGATTGTAGCCTTGCGAGTTCGTGATCTCCGGCGCCGGCGATTCCTTTGGCGCCTGATGCACAATCTCGCCCGAGCCGTGCGGAACGGGTTCGGCGGTCGAGTTGATTGCGGATTCCAGTTTTACAGGATCAACCAGTCCGGCGCGCAGGCCCGTGCTCGAAATATAGCTCACCGACATTTGAGCGGCGCCATTTTTACTCCCGCCCGGGCGGCTAAGGCTGGGCAGCCAGTAGCCGCCACTGGAACGGGCGACCAGGCGAATTTTACCTGAGCTGGGAATCCAGCGCGCAAGGTCATAGAATCCATCAATGACCCGCGTAAAATAAATACCACCGTCGTCTGCCGGCTCCGGAAACAGCGCGCCGAAGCCGCCGCTTGCGCCGCCAAAAAGGTATTTCGGCGGGCCCGCTGCCGCGATTGGAACGGAATAGATCGCTTCAAGTGGCGTCGTCGAGTGCTCGGCGAAATACACCGTGCGCCCATCCGGCGCGCAACGCGGATTGGACACGTGATGGTCCAGCGGCGCGCGATAGATCGTCTCGATTTTGCCCGAGCTCAGGCCCAGCGTGCGCAGCTCGGACGATTGACCCCGTTGTGTGGTGTATACCAGCCTGGGTTCCGCGGCCGTGGCACAGTAATCAGGGTCCTTGGCACGTTGGCCCTTCGTCAGCCGCGTGACCGAGTTGCCCGCGAGGTCGTAAGCATAAAGATCGCTGTAAAGCGCGTAGGGGCCGTTGTACTCGCTCTTGGAATAATAAAGCCTCTGCCCATCGGGGCTCCAGGCCAGGCCCGGATTTGAAACGGCGTTTTCAACTTTGCGCGCGGGTGCCGGTTCATTCGCGGCTCTAGTCGCCGTCAGATCCGCGATGTAAATCGAGGGCCGCTCGTGGCCCGACGAAAGCGTGTACGCGAGTTTGGCGCCATCGGGCGAAAGGCGGGTGCCGGTAGTCGAATCTCCCGCCTTCGTTACGAACGCGGGATCACCGGAGCCATGAGCCTTCAGCCAGGCCAGCTCGGGAGCCGTCTCTTTTTTCTCGCGGGCTACCCATAAGGCCCAGAGATCCTGAAAAGACTCGGCACTGTGGTCGCGGCTGATATTTTCGAGCGTGCCGTTATTGAAAAAAAAGGGCATGCGCCACGAACTCTCTTCGGCAAAGCGTGCAGGGGCATTGGCGCCATGGCGCAAAATCATCTCGTCAATCATGGCGTATCCAGCGAAATATGCGGCGTCGCCAAACGGATAGTTCGGGTACGGGCCGGTGAACTGGTTGAACTCGAGAAAGTCGCCACTGTTCAACGTTCCGCGCGCCAGGGCATCACGGGTAATTGTGCTGTAGTAAGTGCCGTGACCACGGCCCTGTCCGGTGAATACTGATTCGGCGTAAACCGCCATGCCTTCGGCAATCCAGGTGGGCCAGAATTGATTCGCGAAAAACAAGTTGCCAAAAAGGTAGCGGCCGAACTCATAAACGCCACGCGTCTGCTCAAGAGTCACGTAATGCGCGTATTCATGAATGACCAGGCTTCGCAGCCAGTGGTCGTATTCACCGATCGAGGAATACGGGTCGGGCGCAGTCAGAAATAACACCAGTCCCTGAAGACCAACCACGCTCGTGAGGCCGTTGGCATAGTCGGTGTTGTCGGCCAGGATAACCCGGCACTTGCGGCTCGGTGTGTATGCGAAGGCTTTGGTAAGAATGGTTTGAGCCTCTTCCAGAAAGCCCGCCGACTCGCGTGCCTCGCGAGTGTATGCTTCGGGATAGATGATGACGAAGTTTGCCGTCTCGGTCGTGCGATAGCCCGCGTGCGGGGGCAGGAAGATGGAGTCGCCCACGAAAGCCCGTGCCGATTCATTTCCGAACATGAAGGTCATGAAAACCGCGAATAGAATGTTCACTTGAGCCGCATGCTCACCGGCGACTGCGCGACGGTAAAGGTCGCGGCGCCCTCTTTGGTGAAAGCGCGTTTAAGATAGCCCAGGCCGACCCAGCCGCCCGCGATGCGATCGGCGACCGCGCTGGTCAGCGTTCCGGCCTCTTGCTCACCGCTTTGAATCGCGGCGGGAATATGGGGCGGCTCGCCTTTTCCCGATAACCGGGCCAACGCGCGCGGCACCTGCCCCATGGCGCGAATGCGTTCGACGACTTCCTGACCTGGATAGCAGCCCTTGTTCTCATGCACGGCATCGTCAAGCCGCGCCTCGAGTGGAATCGTGGTCGCGTTCAATTCGGCCGGCACGGCGGGGTCGCCCGCGCGCAGCCTGTACAGCTCGAGCGTGGGAGCCTCGTCGAACTCCGACTGCCGCAACGTCTGAGTCACGCCCGCCAGTCTATCTTGCTGAACCAGCAATCCCAGGTCCAGCTTGATCGGCGCTTCGCACCACCGAGCTTCATTGAGCACGACGCGCCCGTCTTTGGTCTGCTTTATTTTTCCCACTGGCGGAATCACGGGCTCAAGCCGGCTGATTCTTTTTTCGTCCGAGGCCAGAATTCGTAGATAACACCACTGGCCAGCCAGCGAGGTGATGGTGAAGTTTTCGCGAAAGTGCATTTTCTCAAAAGCATCGTACGCCGTCTGGGCCGCC
>JACQAW010000045.1 GCA_016194725.1 Deltaproteobacteria bacterium | reverse complement strand
ATTTCTTCTTCACGGGTGGTCCCAGCGACGACCTTCGCGGATTCGCCAAAGTACCTCGTGCCGAAAAGCCAGCGCTGACACAGAAACGCCACGGCAAGCGAAAACAAAACAAGCAGCGTTTGCTTTAGCGACAGCTGCGGCTGGGTGATCAGCGCACCCACGACAAGGGTGGCCCAAAGCGCCACCAGAAACAGGCGATACGACGTGGCACCCTTGATCATCGCGCCTGCCTTGCCGCGAGCATCGAGTTTCCAATCGGTTTGCGATTCGCCAGCAGATAGGTGGTAAGGCCTTCGCGCGCCAGCCGTAGAGCGAACTTTTCAATTGCGGTATCGGCCCGCCAAGCGTTGCTGTCGACGAACAACTTCATCTCGCCATGCACTTTGCCCGCGACAAAACTGCTGGGATGAACCAGCACGCACACCACCTCGATGCCTTCGTGCCTGAGCTTGAGAAACGACCGCAGCAAAGCCTCGGTATCGCTGCCGTACAACGGGCCAACATAGAGAACCGTCGAGGCCATCGGTATCAGATGCCGATAACGCTCGACCAGGTTTTCCTTGTTTGCATCGGGAGTCGGAACCAGATTGAAAATCACGCGCGCAATCAGGTTCGTGTGCGCTTCGCCCCGCCCCGATTCGACGTAGCGCGCATTGGAAAAGAACTGAATCGTATTGCCATTGGCCATCTGCTGGGTCAGCAGCGCAAGCGCCGCGTCTTTGGAGTATTCCCAGGTGGACTCGGATTTGCGCCCCATGTGATCGCGTGCATCCATATTGAGGAACACCGCAATCTCGGTATTGGCGATCTTTTCGAATTCCTTCACAAGCAGCCGACCGTTCCGCACCGAAAGCCGCCAGGCGATGAAACGCAGCGGGTCGCCCCGCGCATAATCGCGAATACCCGCGAAGTTCACCGAGGTACCCCTGGTGGGCAGGTCGTAGAGGCCATAATGAAACGACTCGCGTGAGCCATGCAGCGGCAGCTGCGGCACAGGCTCGAGCTTGGGATAGACCTCGATGTTTTGCATGACGTCGCTGGTTACAAGAAACTCGAATACCCCCAAAGGGTCGCTGACCACGATGGTCAGCTCGCTGAAACCGAAAATCCCCATTCCGGCATCGCAGGTTTTTGCATAGCTGCCGTGCAGTACTCCGTGCGCGGGCAGCTGATCATCGATCCAAACGATCTCGCGAGCCGCCAAAGCTCCGTTGAAATGGTCAATAAGCAACAAGTCCGTGGCCGCAAACGCGCTGCGATTTTCAATTTCAAACTCGATGACCACTTTTTCGCATTCAGTCGCTTTTGCCGGCACCTTGCGCCGAGCGTGAATGCCCTCGGCCAGCGACCTGGTTTTCAGATAAAGATAGCCCAAAAAAAGGAGCAGAGCCAGCGCCAGCACATTGCCCACCCGCGCGTAAAGACCGATCAGCAGAAAAAGGCCGACGTTCGACGCAAGCAGCGACAGCTTGTTGAAATACCTGCGTCGCGCGTAATACATGTAACCGCGATAGGCCGGATGGACCTGGTCGCTCTCGGCCGCTCGCACCATCTCGCGCCACTTTCGGGCCCGCACCGTTCGCATGATCAGCTTACCGGCACTTGGATTTCCTGGATAATAGCCGTAAGAATCTGATCGGCGGTTTTGTCAGACAACCGGGCCTCAGAGGTGGGAATGAGCCTGTGGCCAATGACGGGTTTTGCCAGATTGTAAACGTGCGTGGGCCGCACGTAATCCAGGCCGTCCATGAGTGCCATGGACTGCGCGGCGCGAATGAGCGAAATCATCGCGCGCGGGCTGGCACCCAGCTTCAGCTCCTTGCTCGTCCGGGTCGCGGACACTAGTTTCTGGGCATAGCGATAGACGCTATCGGCGACCTTGATCTTGGGAATCGCCTCGCGCACGAAACGCAGGCGCTGCTCGGTTTCCACCGGCTCCAGCGCATGTATGGGATGGGCGGCATTCTGGTTTTTAACAAGATTGATCTCGTCCTCGGGGCGCGGATAGCCCATGGAAATTTTCATCATGAAGCGGTCCAGCTGGGCTTCCGGCAGCGGAAAGGTGCCATGCTGCTCTACCGGGTTCTGTGTCGCCATCACGAAAAACATCGGATTGAGCTTCCAGGTATTGCCTTCGGCGGTAATCTGGCCCTCGCCCATCGCCTCGAGCAAGGCCGACTGCGTGCGCGGCGTGGCCCGGTTGATTTCGTCACCCAGGAACACGGTGGTGAAAAGCGGGCCCCGCACGAACTCAAATGAGGCCTTCGCCTGGTTGTAGATCGCCGAACCCACGACGTCCGACGGCAGTAAATCTGCCGTGAACTGCACGCGTTTGAAATCGACTTTTGCCGAAATAGCGATGGCGCGCGCAAGCATCGTTTTGCCCGTGCCCGGAAAATCCTCGATCAGAATATGGCCGCCGGCCAACCAGCAGCAGATGGTTTGCTTGATCTGCTCGTCCTTGCCCACGATGACTTCACGGACATTCTCGAACATGTTGGTGATTACTTGCAGCGACTCATTCATGGAGCTTGGTATTGAGCTGGCACGCGCGGGCACCAGGCAAAATTTTCCCCTCAGAATTTTTAAGCTTAATTTCTTTTCGGTGCAATGCGCTCAGAGGTTGAATACCGCGCGGCGTGGAAAGGGGCAGGCCGGGCAGCAGAGCCCGGCCCACGTGACATGCGCTGGATCTATTTGGTGCTTTCGGTGTCGGTACCCGTGCCGATATCGGTAGAGCTGCCGCTGGTGTCGGGTGTGCTGCCGGTGTCCATGCCGCCCGAGCTCGGGTTGCTGGACCCGCCGCTCATTCCCGAGCTGCTGCTGGGAGTACGGTGGTGTTTATGGTGGTGCTTGGTGGTTTTTTTTGTCGTCGTGGTGGTCGAGTTATCGTTCGAAGTCGTGGTTGAGCCGGCGCTGGGCGCGCGATTTTCATCGGGGGTCGTGGTTCCAGCCGTGTTTGGCGCCGAACCGGCATCGACTCCGCCCGTGGTATCGGCCTGCCCAAAGGCAAGCGAGGCAGTCGCAAGGGCTGCAACGACAAGCATCATTCGCAATGTGTAAGTGAGTTTCATTTTTATCTCCTGTGAATTTGATTCAAAACGACTGGCTGGAGCAAGAAGAGGGCCATGGCGCGCGGCAACTTTCCAAAGGCATTCCAGCATCGCGGTGCTCGTTTTCGTCGGGGCACGGCGAATCAAAGCAGGTTTTTTTTGAGGCCTGCGCCGCTTTCAAATTACACGGCTGCAATGACGGACCAGCCCATTGCCGCTGGAATGCCACTTCAAACGTGACAAATCGGGGACTTGCGAAAGTTGTGCTATAATTGGAAATGTCTGCGCCCTATATGGGCCTGGAAGGAGGTGGTGGAATGACCTGTGAAATTATGAGTTCCACCGCCAGAGGACTTGCAAGCTAAGCTCTGGTGGTGACTTCGGGGGTGGCTGGAAACGGCCACCCCTTTTTTATCGCGCAGCGTGAAGTGCACGAAAAGCAGCAGCGCGACCGGACCAAAAGTAAGCCACGCAATCTGGGTCGTGGGTAGCATTCTGTTACTCATGCGAACGAGGTTTGCAAAACCGGCTCCACACCTTGCTTGCTTAACGGCGGCGCCCGGAATAATAAGTTTGAAATGATTGTTGAAGTTAAAAAAGTGTCCCGCTCCTTTCGCTCGCCCAAAAAGACGGATGGGTTGGCCGGCGCCCTGAGCTGCTCAAGATACTCTCGGGCCTTATCGCGCCCACCAGCGGCGAGGCGCGCGTGCTGGGCTTTGACCCGTTTCAACGCCCCATCGAATTTCGCCGAAAAATCGCCCTGGTCATGGGCCAGAAAGCCCAGCTGTGGTGGGACCTGCCGGCCGTTGACGCATTTGATCTGTTGAGAGCGATTTACGACATACCTACGCCGATTTACAAAGAGCGCCTGCACACCCTGGCCACGCTGCTCGACGTGACCAAGCACCTGAATACGCAGATCCGGCGACTGAGCCTTGGCGAACGCATGAAAATGGAGCTCATCGGCGCGCTCATTCACTGGCCCAACGTCATCTTTCTCGACGAGCCCACGATTGGCCTGGATATCCTGGCCGCGCACAAGCTGCGCGAGTTTTTGAAGGAATTCAACCGGCTCGAAAAGGCCACGATCATCCTCACCAGCCACAATATGGAGGATATCGAAAAACTTTGTTCACGGGTGCTGATCATGCGCACGGGCGAGATCATCTATGACGGCACCGCGAACGGACTGACGGAAAAAGGCGAGTGCCGGCTGCGCGTTCGCCTGATGCAAAGTCCGACGGTCGACGAGCTGGCTCACGTTACGGGACTTGCCCCGTCGGCAATTTTCCTACAGAACAAGGGGCCCGAGGCCGCGGCCGGCGACGACGATGAGGACGACCACAAGCCCATCTTTTTCACGCTCAAGTACGACAACATCGTCGCGATTCTGCAAAAAATCATGACGACGTACACGATCATCAACATGGGCATCGAAGAGCCAAGCCTTGAAAACGTGATTCAAAGGCTCTTTCAATGAACTGGCGGCTGGCCGCGCTGAGAAACGGTTTTCAGGACGCTACCGCTTATCGTCTCGAATTTCTTTTCGAGGTGCTGGGCTCGGCGTTCGTGCCGGCCGCAATTCAGTGGGTACTTTGGTACGCGATGTTCAAGATTGGCGGAGCTCATGAAATCGCGGGCATGAACTACAGTGACATGGTCCAGTACACGCTGGTGAGCCTGCTCTTCACCCAGATCAGGGGCGGCGACCACGACTTCGAGCTCCAAGAAATGATTCGCACCGGACAGCTGAGTAATTATCTCCTGCGCCCGGTAAGCGTGGTCGAGTTTGTCTACATCCGCGGCATGGCCCCCAAGCTGCTCATCGCGGGCGTGTGCCTGACCCTGGGCATGAGCGTGGGGCTTTTTTTCGGCATGTCGCCCGTGCGAATCATGGGTGCCATGCTGATGGCTTTGATTGGCAACGTGCTGCACTACCAGATCGGCGCCGCCCTGAGCACGACAGCCTTTCTTTGGGAAGAGGCGTACAGCTTTCTGATGGTCAAGAACATGCTCGTAAGCCTGCTGTCGGGCGAGCTCATTCCACTCAATCTCTTTCCGAAGAACATGCAGTGGATGTGGAAAATCACGCCGTTCTATCTGTACGTATTCGGACCTACCCAATATGCGCTGGGACACTGGACCCACACCTATTTTCTCGAGCAGCTGGCCTGGTCCTGCGTGTGGCTTGCGGCGGGATGGGCCTTCATCAAATTTACCTGGTCGCTGGGCATGGGCCGCTACCTGAGCCACGGAGGCTGATGCGATGAAGCTCGTGCAATACGCCAGAATTTACGGGATTCAGGTCAAAAACAACTGGGTACGCGAAGCCGTTTACCGCGTGAACTTTCTTACGGCCATGGCGACGGACGTGATCTGGATCGGGGTTGAGCTGCTGCTCTTCACCGTCATCTACGCCAACGTTCCTGTTCTGGCCGGCTGGACCAAGCCACAAGTCTACTTTTTTCTCGGTATCTTTTTTTCCTCGGACGCGCTTTTCACCACCTTTTTCCAGCGCAACTTCTGGAACTTTTCGGACCTGGTCAACAAAGGCGAGCTGGACATTCTGCTGACCAAGCCGGTTCATCCCTTGTTTCTGGCTCTTTCACGCTGGATAAACATTACCGCGATATTCAATATCGCCCTGGGTCTGGGAATTGCCATTCAGTTCGCGAATCCAGCTGGATTCGCGGGCGGCTGGAAATGGCTCCTGGTAGCCGCCTGGCTGCTCATTGGAATGACCACGCAGATCTTGCTGCGCTTCGCGTTTTCAATCTGGGTTTTCTGGACCGAGCGCAGCTGGGCGATCTCGCGCCTGTATTACCAGTTCTTCCAGTTCGCCACCAAGCCCGACACCATGTACCCGAAAGCGATTCGTTACCTGATTCTGACAGCCCTGCCGTTTGCCTTCATCAGCAGTATTCCGGCGCGCGCCTTGCTGCACGGTCTGAAGTGGAGCGAGTACGCGAACGTCGGCGGCGTGCTGCTCGCATTCTTTTTCCTGAACGCGATTCTGTGGCAAACCGGACTGCGGCGATATCAGAGCGCCAGCAGCTGAGCCGGAACAGGCAAGAAATGAGCCTCCCGGGGGTCTGGTCGCATTGGAGTGACCGCCCCCGTGTTTTCTGACTGCGGTTGTTTTATTTGTGCTTTATGACGCTGCGCACGATGGTTTTTGCCACTCGCCGCGCTACCTGTTTTGACCGGGGGTAACGCATGAGAAAGTTTCTTGGAAGTTCTCTTTCCGTTCTGCTCACGATGGGACTGTTTATCGGTCAGTCCTCGCTCGCTCTGGCCGGTCATGATCAGATTCCTGATTGCCCGGATCTGGACGGCAGCGCGATTCCCGTCGTCAACAATTACGTCCTGCAGTGGAAGCAGACGAAGCCAAACCAGTTTCGCCATCGCGCCCGAGTTCGCGGCTACCTGACCCAGATTTATCCTGACCACAACGGCCATCACCATTTCGAAATTCAGATCGGCCCGAACAGTAGCGACACACTTGAAGTCATTTACAACGAAGACTTCGGCGCGCTGCCCGAACTGACCAAGAACGCCAAGGTCGAAGCGTGCGGAGATTTCATCGTTTCGACGGCGCCCGCAAATGGCAATCCCCGCTCGCCGGACGACGCCATAATTCACTGGGTACACACGAACCCATCCGGCAAAGGACATCCTTCGGGCTATCTGGTTATTGACGGAGTGCTCTGCGGACAAGATGGCGAAAACGCGCCATCACGACCCTAGAACAGCCTCTCAGTCCACCATCGCTTTACGAATAATGCGCGCCAGCTCGAGGCGAAGCGCAGGGTCGCGGTCAAAACGCCTGCGAAGCGCCGTTGACGTTTCAAGCTGCACGCCCGGATTTTGGCAGCGGTTCACGATATTTTTTGCGTCGTCGCCGCCAAAGCGCTGGCATGGCGATTCCACCTCGATGCCGAGCCCGGTGGCCGCCGTCAGCTGATCGGTCATTTTTTTGCGCATAACCGGATTACCGCCGCCCACGCAGACCACTGACCGCACGGTTTCCAAAAAACCATGAATCGAAAGACAACCGCGGGAACCCGCGGCCATGGCCAGGGCCCGCGGTTCGTCAAAATGCGTGCTCGTGATGTGCAGCTTGGAATTGCCCGTGTGTTTGATGCCTTCGAAGAGGTAGAGGCTCGAGTCCTCGCCCGCTATGGCCTGCGCGAAGTCGCTGGTGCCGATTTCAATATCGCCGCCGTGAATGGCCAGGACGGTCAACGGTGCGCGGCGCTGATGAACCACCACGCGGTAATCCACTCCTTCGCGTTCGGCTTTGGAGAGCTCGTCGTAATTCTTGTAGAAATCAGCCCCCGCCGCGAGCGCCAGTGAAAGCCCGGATAGAAGCAGCTGCAAAATCACGCGACCACCAGCGAAACTTCACCCAGCGTGGGAACTCTAAGACAAACCTTCATGCCCGCGACCAGCTGCACGGCTTGAGTTGCGGCACCGGCAAGCACGATACTGCCTGCCGGCAGCACCAGGCCACGCGAGTCCAGAATTTCGCAAAGCTGCACAATCGAGTTCACCGGATTTCCCGAGATCTCGCTTGAAAAAGCCGTCTGTACCGGTTTGCCATCGACCTCCATGGACATCTGCAGCTTTGCCAGGCTGGCGAGATCGAACTTTCCGGGGTCGTGCACCTTTGAGCTCAAGACGAAATATGCCGACGAGCTGTTGTCGGCAACCACGTCGGGCAGGCTGAAATATTTGAATCCTACAAAACGAGAGTCGAGAATCTCCATCGCCGCGCATATCCCCGAACAGGCTTCCAGGGCCTGCTGCGCGGTTACGCGGCCGCGCAACTCCCGTTTTCCGATAATAAAGGCTATTTCCGGCTCGATTTTGGGATGAATTTTCCCTTTGAGCGAAAATACCTCTCCGTCGCGCTGCTGCATTCGGTCGGTCAGCACGCCATAGACGGGTGAGCTCAAATTCATCTGCTCGCGTTTGGCTTTCGAGGTCAGGCCCATTTTAAGTCCGATCAACTTTTCTCCGCGAGCCAAACGGAATTTGATTCCCTCGTCCTGTATGCGGTAAGCGTCGTCGAGTTTCAGGTCTGGAACCTTCGCTGTCAGGCGCTCGACTTCACGTGTTTCGAGCAGGGCGCTATCCAAGATTTTCGCGAGCTCCAAGAGCATAGTGGATTGATTCTCCGGGCGGTTTATGATGAATATTAGCATGGCCGAAATTTCCGACATTGCCGAGGAAACAAAGACTATATACGATATTTCCCCGGAAATCTCGGAGCGGTCAGCCGTCTTTCCGGGCGACTGCCAGTTTAAGCGCAGCGTCGCGCTGGACTTCAAGAAGGGCGACAATCTGGTTCTGTCCAGTATCACCACCACGGTGCATATCGGTGCGCATACCGACGCTCCCAGCCATTATCATCGCGACGGCGCGGGCATCGAAGCTCGTGACCTGAGCTACTATCTTGGCCCCTGTCAGGTGATTAGCGTAAGCCTGCCCCGTTCTGAACGCATTCTGCCGGAAAACATCGCGAAGGTGGTGATTCGAGCCAAACGAGTATTGTTCAAGACCCGGTCGTTTCCCGACCCGGACAATTGGAACTCGGATTTCAATTCACTTTCGGCCGGGCTGGTTGAAGTGCTGGCTTCCCGGGGCGTTTGCCTGGTGGGCATCGATACGCCTTCAATCGACCCCAGCGCCGACCAGATGCTGGAAAGCCACAACACGGTTTTTAAACACGGCATGGCGATTCTCGAGGGCATCGTTCTGGACCGTGTTCCAGACGGCATCTACCACCTGGTGGCACTGCCGCTGAAGATCAAAGGCGCTGACGCGTCTCCAGTAAGGGCGGTGCTATGGAAGAGCTGAAAAATTACATCGATGGTGAGCTTGTCAGCGCGCAGTCAGGCAACACGCTTCCCAACTGGTCGCCCGCCACCGGCGAAATTTATTCCCGGCTGCCTGACTCCGACGCGCAGGACGTGCAACGCGCAGTTGACGCGGCGACCCGGGCCTTTGCTTCCTGGTCGGCGCTGAGCGCTACCGAGCGTTCGCAGTATCTGCGAAAAATCGCACGCGGCATTGAGGCTCGCAAAAGCGAGCTGGCGCTGGCCGAGGCTATCGACACGGGCAAGCCCTCGTCGGTTACCGCGAGCCTGGATATTCCCCGCAGCTCGGCAAATTTCGATTTTTTTGCCGACGCCATTACGCAGTTTTCAAGCGAGGCGCACGTCACCGACCGCACGGCGGTAAACTACACGAATCGCCACGCGCTGGGAGTGGTGGGCTGCATTTCGCCGTGGAACCTGCCGCTTTATCTTTTATCGTGGAAAATCGCGCCGGCGCTGGCAGCAGGCAACTGCGTGGTGGCCAAGCCCAGTGAGGTCACGCCCATGACGGCTTATCTCTTGTCGCAGATTTGCCGCGATATCGGGCTGCCACCGGGCGTACTCAATATCGTGCACGGCCTGGGCGCGAAGGTGGGTGGCGCGATTACGGGCCACGCCGGCATCAAGGCTGTTTCGTTTACGGGCAGCACGCAAACCGGCGAAAGCATCGCGCGCCTGGCTGCTCCGGCGTTTAAAAAACTCTCTCTCGAAATGGGTGGCAAGAACGCCACCGTGGTTTTCGAGGACTGCAACCTTGACGAAGCCGTGGCCGGGGCTGCACGCGCGGCGTTTTCGAACCAGGGCCAGATTTGCCTGTGCGGCTCGCGCATCCTGGTTCAGCGAACCATTTACGAGCGCTTCAAGAACGCGCTGGTGCACCGGGCGCAGACGCTCAAGATAGGCGACCCGCTGGTGATCAACACCGACCAGGGCGCTCTTACCTCGCAAGCCCATTTTGAAAAAGTGATGTCATACGTTGCGCTGGCTCAAAAAGAGGGCGGCAAGGTTCTGTGTGGGGGCAACCGCGCGCACGTCGGGGGCCGCTGCCGCAACGGCTGGTTCATCGAGCCCACGCTGCTCGAAGGCCTGGCGCCGGAATGCCGCACCAATCAGGAAGAGATTTTCGGGCCGGTGGCCACGCTGATTCCCTTCGACACCGAAGATCAGGCGCTGGCCTGGGCCAACGGCACGCGCTACGGGCTGGCCGCGAGCATCTGGACCAGCGACGTGACCCGCGCGCACCGTTTCGCCGGCCGTCTTCAGACGGGCGTTGTTTGGATAAACTGCTGGATGCTGCGCGACCTGCGCACGCCGTTTGGCGGCATGAAAGATTCCGGCGTGGGACGCGAAGGTGGGCTGGACGCATTGAGATTTTTTACCGAGGCACAAAACGTATGCGTAAAGATTTGATCGAATCCAAGAAAGCGCCGGAACCGGTCGGGGCATATCCGCATGCGAGAAAAGTGGGCAACCTGCTTTTTCTGTCGGGCGTGGGGCCGCGCGAACGCGGAACAAAAAACATTCCAGGCGTCGAGCTCGACGACCAGGGCCGAATCGTTTCCTACGACATTGAAGCCCAATGCCATTCGGTATTTAAAAACGTGCGCTATATTCTGGAAGAAGCCGGCTCGAGCTGGGATGCCCTGGTGGATGTGACCGTCTACCTGACCAACATGAAAGACGATTTTAAGACCTATAACCGCCTGTACGCCGAGTATTTCAAGGACAACCAACCCTGCCGCACCACGCTCGAGATCAACTGCCTGCCCACCCCGATTGCCATCGAGCTGAAATGCATCGCCGAGCTGAGTGGAGGCTGAAAACATGAAGCCACTCAATTTCAAGAAATGGATCGATGAGAACCGGGCTCTATTGAAGCCTCCCGTGGGCAACAAGCAGATCTGGGAAGACCGCGAGTTCATGGTCACCGTGGTGGGTGGCCCCAACTCGCGCACCGATTACCATATCAACGAGGGCGAGGAGTTCTTTTATCAGCTCGAAGGCGCCATGAATCTTCGCATACTTGAAAATGGCAAGCCAGTGGACATGCCCATCTGCGAAGGCGACATTTTTCTACTTCCTCCCAAAGTGCCGCACTCGCCTCAGCGGCCGGCCGGCAGCATAGGACTGGTGCTTGAACGCAAACGCCGGCCCGGTGAAAACGACGGTTTTTTATGGATCTGTAAAGGCTGCGGTGAAAAACTTTATGAAGAATACCTGCACGTCACCAATATCGTGACGCAGCTGCCGCCGGTATTCGACCGCTTCTTTGGCAACGCGCAGAACACCACCTGCCGCAAATGCGGAACCAAGCATGCAAAAGGTTGATATCCACACCCACATCCTGCCGCGTGAACTGCCGCGCTTCAAAGAGAAGTACGGGTATGGCGGGTTCATTCAGCTTGAGCACCACAAGCCGTGCGGCGCGCGCATGGTGCGCGATGACGGACATTTTTTCCGCGAGGTGGAACACAACTGCTGGGACCCGGCCGCCCGAATCAAAGACTGCGATCAGCATGGGGTAACCCTGCAAGTTCTGTCGACGGTACCGGTCATGTTCAGCTACTGGACCAGGCCCGATGATGGACTGGACATTGCCAGATTTTTGAACGACCACATCGCCGGCGTGGTGGCCAAACACCCTACCCGGTTTGCCGGCCTGGCCACGCTACCCATGCAGGCGCCCAAACTTGCCGTGCTCGAGCTGGAACGCGCCATGAAGAACGGCATGGCGGGAGTGCAGATTGGCTCGCACGTCGGCGAATGGAACTTGAGCGACGAAAACCTGTTTCCGGTTTTTGAAGCGGCGCAGGCCCTGGATGCTGCCGTATTCGTGCACCCCTGGGACATGATGGGCGAAACCCGCATGCAGAAATACTGGCTACCCTGGCTGGTGGGAATGCCCGCGGAAGTTTCATTGGCCATCTGCTCGATGATTTTTGGAGGAGTGTTCGAACGCCTGCCCAAGCTGCGCGTGGCTTTCGCGCACGGAGGCGGCGCATTTCCCGGAACTCTCGGCCGCATCGAACATGGTTTTGGAGCGCGCCCCGACCTGTGCGGCGTGGACAACAAAAAAAGTCCCCGCAGCTACCTGGGAAAGTTTTACGTCGACTCGCTCGTGCACGATGCCGACACCTTGAAGTTCATCTTGAACATCTTCGGCGAAGACCGCGTGGCCCTGGGCACGGACTACCCGTTTCCGCTGGGTGAGCTTGCGCCCGGCCGCCTGATCGACTCGCTGGGGCTGGGCGATAAATCGCGCCAGCGGCTGCTGAGTGGCACCGCTATGGAATGGCTGAGGGGAAAATGAAATACCAGAATACCGAATTATTCGCGCATTCCATGGACGAGAGCGACACGCTCAAAGCGTACCGCACTCAGTTTCACATTCCTCCCGCCTCCAAGGGCGGCGATATGCTTTACTTCGCGGGCAACTCGCTGGGACTGCAGCCGCGCAAGGCGCGCGAGTACATCAACCAGGAGCTCGACGACTGGGCACGCCTGGGCGTGGAAGGCCACTTTCATGGCAAGCACCCCTGGCTGCCGTATCACGAAAACCTGACCGAGATGACAGCGCGGCTGGTGGGCGCAAAGCCCATCGAGGTGGTCGTGATGAACACCCTGACCGTGAACCTGCATCTGATGATGGTCTCGTTTTACCGGCCAACCCCGAAGCGCCATAGAATTCTGGTCGAAGGCGGCGCATTTCCCTCGGACCAGTATGCGGTGGCGTCGCAGGTGAAGTTCCACGGGCACCAGCCGCACGAGTCGATTGTCGAGCTTTGGCCCCGCAAGGGCGAGGCCACGCTGCGCACCGAAGATATTGTCGCGAAAATCGCCGAGCTGGGCGAAAGCCTTTCGCTCGTCATGCTGGGCAACGTGAATTATCTGACTGGGCAGGCTTTCGACATGCAGGCGCTAAGCGAAGCCGCGCATAAAGCTGGCGCGCTGGCCGGCTTTAACCTGGCGCACGGCGCGGGCAACTTGCTGCTGAACCTGCACGAGTGGAATGTCGATTTCGCCGTCTGGTGCAGCTATAAATACCTGAACGCCGGCCCCGGCAACCTTGCCGGCTGCTTCGTGCACGAGCGCCACGCCCGCGAATGGCAGCTGCCGCGCTTTGCAGGCTGGTGGGGCCACAATAAAAAAACCCGTTTTCAAATGGGCTCCGAGTTTGACCCGCTGCCGGGCGCCGAAGGCTGGCAGCTTAGCAACCCGCCTATTTTTCAATTGGCCGCCCTGCGCGCATCCTTGGAAATATTCGATGCCGCCACGATGACCGAGATCAGGAAAAAAGGCGACCGCCTGACGGGTTATCTGGAATTTCTGCTCGACGAGCTGCCGGCTGGATACTGCACGATCACCACGCCGCGCGACGTGGCTCAGCGGGGCTCGCAGCTTTCGCTACGCCTGCGCGGAAACCCCAAAGAGCTGCTCAAAGACCTTGCCGACAAGGGCGTGATTTGCGATTTTCGCGAGCCCGACGTCATTAGAGTGGCTCCGGCGCCTCTCTATAACCGCTTCATGGACGTCTATCGACTGGTGAAGATTCTGGGCGAACATGCTCACGCCTGAATCAGCCGGCCGAAAAATAAATCTGGTGGGTGCCGGCCCGGTGGGTTCGCTGCTGGCCATTTACCTCGCGCGCCGGGGATTTCAGGTCGAGATGTTCGAAGGCAGGCCCGACATGCGCCGCGAGAACATCAGCGCGGGACGCTCGATCAATCTGGCCGTTTCAACACGCGGCTTGCATGCGCTGGCTGAGATCGGGCTTGAAGCCGAAGTTCTGAAGCAGGCCGTTCAGATGCCGGGCCGCATGATTCATGCGCTCGATGGCACATTGACCTTTCAGCCTTACGGCATGAATGACTCGCAATGCATCAACTCGATTTCTCGCGGCGGCCTGAACAAGACTCTCATGACGCGCGCCGAAGAAACCGGCAAGGTGAAGATTCATTTCTCGTCGAAAATAGACGGGCTTGAGTTGTTCGCGGAAAATGAAGTGGTGATAGGTACCGACGGCAGCGCCTCGGCGGTACGCGCCGAGCTCTTGAAATACCCGGGGTTCGCCAGCTCGCGCGAGGTGCTCGACTACGGCTATAAAGAGCTGATCATGCCGCCCGCGCCCGGCGGCGGCTTCAGCATCGAAAAGAATGCGCTGCACATCTGGCCTCGCGGCACTTTCATGCTGATTGCGCTGCCGAACTTTGATGGCAGCTTCACCTGCACGCTTTTTCTTCCATTCAAGGGCGTGAACAGCTTTGAGCGCCTCGTCTCGCCCATCGCGGTACAGGATTTTTTCGAGGCCAACTTTCGCGATGCCTTGCCCCTGATTCCCGACCTCGAAGAGGACTTTTTCACCAACCCCACGGGCCAGATGGTTACCGTAAAATGCGCGCCCTGGAACCTGGGCGGCCGCGCGCTGCTGATGGGCGATGCTGCCCATGCCATCGTGCCTTTTTTCGGCCAGGGCATGAACTGCGGCTTCGAAGACTGCTCGGTACTTAATGGGCAGATCGATCGGCACGACACTTGGGCTTCGCTTTTTGGCGAAGTCACCCGGCTGCGCAAGTCCAACGCCGACGCGATTGCCGACATGGCGGTGGAAAACTTCATCGAGATGCGCGACAAGGTGGGGAATCAGCAGTTCCTGCTCGAAAAGAACGTTGAAAAGCTGCTGCAAACCCGCTTTGCGGGTGAATATGTTTCGCGCTACTCGCTGGTCACTTTTTCGCGCGTGCCCTACCGCCTTGCTTACGATGCTGGCGTAATTCAAGCGGAAATCCTGGGCGAACTTTGC
>JACQAW010000454.1 GCA_016194725.1 Deltaproteobacteria bacterium | reverse complement strand
GCTTTTATGCGGCCTACCAGTTCCTGGCCCCGCCTCCTAAAGAAGAGCCTGCCCGTGCCATCGCTTCTGACACGGATTCGGATACTACGACCAAGCCCATAGACACGGATGGCGGTAAAGACGTCACCAAAGCGGAATAAGCCCTCTTTAATTGCGTTATTTTTTCGAACACCTAAGTTAAGGTAGCGTGATGAAGCTTGAGCTCATCACGCTATCTGTTCCCCTGTTCTTCATTGGAATTCTCATCGAGCTGGCTTTCAATAAAGCGTGGTCGCGCGGCTACTACGTGCTGGGCGACTCGCTGGCCAGCCTGGGCACCGGCGTGCTCGACCAGGTGCTGATCTCGATTACCCGCGTGATGATGTTTACTCTGCCTTACGTCTGGATCTATGAGCACCTGGCTCCGACCCACTTCGAAGAAGCCACCGTACCCGTGCTGCTAGGCGGGCTTCTACTGGCCGATTTTGGCTATTACTGGGCCCACCGTTTCAGTCACGAGATCAGTTTTCTGTGGGCGGGCCACGTCGTGCACCATTCCAGCGAAGAATACAACCTGACCACGGGCCTGCGGCAAAACTGGTTTGCGTCCTGGTTCCTGTACCTTTTCAATATGCCGCTGGCGCTGGTGGGCGTGGCGCCCCGGGTGGCCATGATCATCATTCCCTTCATTCAGCTTTACCAGTTCTGGATTCATACCCGCCTTATCAAACGGCTTGGCCCCCTCGAGGGCGTGTTCAACACCCCGTCCAATCACCGCGTGCACCACGGCATCAATCCCGAGTACGTCGACCGCAACTATGGCGCGATTCTGATGATTTGGGACCGCATGTTTGGCACCTATGCCGCGGAAAAATCGCCGGTGGTTTATGGCGTACTGAAACCCTTGAAAAGCTGGAACCCCGTGTGGGCTTCGATTGCGCCCTGGCGCGATCTGCTGAGCACCGGCTCCTGGCTCGCCTGGTTCAAGCGCCCGGGCTGGAACCCGAAAACCGGCATGCCTCCCGACGTGCCCGCGCTTTTTGCCGTGGTAAGACACGATCGCTTTCAACCCCGGCTTGACCAGAGCAGCTCGCGCATCGCCTTCGTGGTTTTTCTGACAATTCTGTTTTCAGCCGCGGTTTACCTTTTTCTGGTACCCCAGCTCTCCAACGCTCAGTGCTTGGCGATTTCGGCGGTGCTCGTCGTGGCGCTGTCGTTGTACGGCGGCTGGATCGGGCGCCGCGCCAGCGCCTCCAGGCAATCCACGTAAGACTGGCGCATCAAATCTGCGGCGCTGATGCCAAAGAGCTGCATGAGCCGGTCTATCCTGGCCGTTTCGCGCGCTCGGGCGTCAGGGGTGTCGTCGGTGAAGACCGCTTCGAACTCCACGAAATTGCCCAGGCCCGCCACCTGGTCCAGGTGCACGCGGACATTTTCAATGAGGAAAACCTCGCGGGTCTTATCGACCACGAACTCCTGCCCCAGCAGCGCGCCTAAAAGCCGCTTTACCTGCGCCGGATCTTCGACGGGCAAAAGCGCGTAGTCGCTTCGCATGGGCACTGCCGCGTCGTAGGTCTTTTGGTAAGGAATAAGCTGGGCTGGCCGCCCGGCCCCGAACTCGCGCAGCTTCAAGCGCCCCGCCACGGTTTTGAAATAAGTGTCGGTTTGCCTCAGCACGCCCACGTATTCCGTGTGATGTTCCCGGGCAATGCGCCGGGCTTTTTCAAGGTCGGAATAAGGCACTTTAATCTCGATATTGGGCATCGCTTTCGATCTCAGCAAATCTGTCGTAGGATGTCACCAATGAAAGGCGCCAAGCATTCCCAGTACTGGTTTACCCGCTTCGTGTTTCAGCGGGCGCTGGGAATCATTTATTTCATTGGGTTTTTAATCATCCTGACGCAATACCGCGCGCTGCTGGGCGTGAATGGCGTGCTGCCCGTGCGATTTTTTCTGTCCCAGGTGCGAATCTGGGACGTGCCAAGCCTGCTTTGGATCAGCAGCTCGGATGGGTTTGCGCTTACGCTGGCCGTGCTGGGCGCGGTGGGCGCCTTGGGCGCCGCGGTGGGTGCGAGCGAACTTTTTGGCATCTGGGTATCGAGCGTGGTGTGGGGTTTGCTTTGGCTGCTCTACCTGTCTTTCGTAAATGTGGGGCAGGTCTTTTACGGCTATGGCTGGGAGTCCCTGCTGCTTGAAACCGGGTTTTTAGCAATCTTTCTGGGTTCGGCCCGCACCGAGCCGCCACGACTCATCATCTGGCTTTACCGTTGGGTGCTTTTTCGGGTCATGTTCGGCGCAGGCCTGATCAAGCTGCGCGGCGACTCCTGCTGGTGGGACCTGAGCTGCATGCAGTACCACTACGAAACCCAGCCGCTGCCGAATCCCATGAGCTGGTATTTTCATCAGCTGCCGCCACTCGTGCACAAGGCCAGCGTGGTGTTCACGCATTTTGTCGAAGTGGTGGTGCCGTTCGCCTTTTTTGGGCCCCGGCTTGCGCGCCACATCGCCGGATGCGTGACCATCGTGTTCCAGCTGGTGCTCATCGTGAGCGGCAATCTTTCGTGGCTGAATTACCTTACCCTGGTGCTTTGCGTGGCCTGCTTTGACGACAGTTTTTTTGCGCTCGTGATCAAGATGCCCCGCCACGCGGCAAGAGCCATCGAGGGCCGCCGCCGAGCGATGCTCTCCGTCCTCGGACTCTTTATCGTCGTGCTCAGTGTGCGCCCGGCCCTGAACCTTCTTTCGTCGGGCCAGCTGATGAACTCGACGTTCGATGCTCTGCATCTGGTAAACACCTACGGCGCCTTCGGCAATATTTCACGACGTCGGCTCGAGATCATCTTCGAAGGCACGAGCGACGACGTGCCCGACAAAAATACCCGCTGGCAGGTTTATGAGTTCGAGTGCAAGCCGGGCGACCCCAGGCGCCGCCCCTGTATCATCTCGCCATTCCACCTTCGCCTGGACTGGCAGCTGTGGTTTGCGGCCATGTCGCCGCCCCAGCTGCATCCCTGGATTTTTTCGTTCGTGGCCAAGCTGCTGCAGGGCGACCGCGCGGTGCTCGATCTATTGTCTTTCAATCCGTTTCCCGGCGCTCCGCCGGCCTTTGTTCGTGCGTCGCTTTACGAGTATCATTTTACCAAACGCGGCAGCGATGGGGGCGCCTGGTGGACGCGCCAGCTCGTGCGTGAATACTTCAGGCCGCTGCAGCTGCGCGACCTGGCCGCGGGCGGATAACGACTCGCGGAAAGTTAACGAAAGGATGCTCCATGTTCAAGAGCCTTGATGCCAACGAAATCGTCCACACGGCAGCCGAGCTGGCCCGCCGCATCGATGAGCGCTTTCCCAAACGTGGCATCAGTAGAGTCGCCGCATCTCTGCTTCGCGTAGCCGAAGACGCCGCCGAACGCACTCGCCTGATCAAAGAGGCCCACATCCCAATTCGTATCGTCATGGCGTTGACCGTGATTCTGATCCTCGCCCCACTGCTCGGGGTGCTGCCCATGCTGCGAATTTCGCCGAATATCCTGGGCGCTACGGAATTCATTCAAACCTTTGAGTCGCTGCTGGGTACGGTTTTTTTCCTGGGCGCGATTATCACTTTTCTGGTGTCTCTTGAAATACGCTTCAAGCGCTCGCGAGCGCTGGAGGCCATTCACGAAATGCGGGCCATGGCCCACATCATCGACATGCATCAGCTGACCAAAGATCCCGAGCGCGTGCTGGTGGGCGAAAACAAGCTGACGGCTTTTGAGCTTTCACGTTACTTCGACTATCTGACCGATATGCTGGCGCTGATTGCGAAGATCTCCGCGCTGTATGTTCAGGAGTTTCATGATCCGGTGGCGCTTGCCGCGGCTGATCAGATTGAGGATCTGACGACGCAGCTTTCGCAGAAGGTGTTTCAGAAGACGATGGTGCTGGAACGGTTGACACGAGCTTAAGAAGAACGTTTTGGTTTACCCCGTAGAAGAGCATGGCGTCCGTAAAGCGAGAGCAAGGGGAAGGCATGTAAGGGGGTGAGATGCTTGCTAAACGGGCGTAGTGGGGCGCGATGCGCGAGGCTCTGAGAAGATTCGGATTTTCTTTTGGCCAGAGGTTGGGGTGCTTTTGCGGTGCGGAGTGTAGGCACAGGCTGCCTTCCTTTCTTTTGACGTGGTGGAGTGGTTGTCGGTTTTTCCCTGTCATCAAAGATGCAAACGCGCATAGCGCGCCATCTTTTTCTTGCCGTAGACGCGTTGGGCAGCGAGTCTATTGTGGCCTGCGCAGAGCAAACGCAGATTGCTCATGGTTGTGGGGCCACCGCAGGCCAGCGGGATGATGTGGTCGAGCTGAAGGCCGAAGCGGCTGCTGCAGCGGCGCCTGGAGAGAGGATCGACATAGGTACATTGGCCATTGTCACGGATCCAAACCTGGCGCTTGGTGGCCACGTCAACGTAACGTGACGACAGGGGTCCCGGTTTAGCTGCCAGCTCCGCTGGCGGAGCTGCTTTGGCTGTCTTGGCCAGCTCCGCCGGCGGAGCTGT
>JACQAW010000453.1 GCA_016194725.1 Deltaproteobacteria bacterium | reverse complement strand
TTGAAGAAGCTGTAATATACGCGATCAGCACCCTGAAGCATCTTGGCCATCTGCGTGTCGAACTCGGCAATCGGATAAGCGCGGTCGGCACCAAATCTGGCCACGGCTCCTTCGACGCCGCAACGATAGCCGGTCCAGATTTCCTTTTCGAGGTCTTTGGGGCGCACGAAAAGGATGAACTCTTTTTTGCCACCGACGTTGCGAAAAACCGCGACCGCATCGGGCTCTTCAAAACCCGTCAGGTATTTGAAACTGGAGTCCTGACGGAACTTGAAGTGCACGTCATTGTTTCGAATCAGCTCGGGGTGTGCGGGCACGATTGCCACCGAGCCTGCGCCATCTTTCGAAATCTGCGAAAGAAAGTGCTGGCGACGGGCGGCATACGGAATGGGACGAAGATTTTCCAAAGTACTCATGGCCAACACCCTAGCAAACACGTTATGAAACCGCCATGATTAAGCTCGTCATTTGGGACCTGGATGGAACGCTAATCAACAGCCTGCCTTCCACTTTCGCAGCGATGAATGATGGCATCGAGGCTCGCGTCGGACGCAGGCTCAGCGCGGACGAACTGCTGGCCAACTTTGGCTCCACCGAAGACCAGGTGTTGGCACGCATCGTTGGCACGCAGCATGCCCAGGAATGTTATCAAAAGTACGTGAAGTCGACGGAGCAACGCATACGCGAAATTCTGCCACACCAGGGAATACTCGAAGTCCTGGACACTCTAAAAGCAGGCAACCAGCAGCTTTCGATTTTCACCGGACGGGCACGGCGCACCACCGATACTATTCTTAAAAACCTGAGCCTCGAAAAGTACTTTAGCCAAGTCGTGGCCGGTGATGAGGTCGATCGAGACAAGCCGCACCCCGAAGGCGTTTACAAAATCTGTAAAGCTGCCGGCATCAGCCCTTCTGAAACCCTCTTCGTGGGCGATTCCCATTATGACATCGCCTCGGGCCGTACAGCTGGGTCTAAAACTGCCGCCGCGACGTGGGACGTGCAGGCCCAGCGGAGCAGGGAAAAGCTGGCTGCGGCGATGCCTTCGTATTTTATCGCCCACCCCGACGAACTACACGAGTTATTGCAGAGGCGGTAAGGTGGCGGTGCCTGTCAGTGTTCGCCTGACTTGCGCAGCCAAACCGCTGATCGCGGTCGAAAAACAGCACGACCCCTACAAACCAGGGGGCTATTGCACATTGACAGTCAGATGTACCTGATTGCCCACCGCGGGTTGCGTATAAGTAGTAACCGGCGGCGGCGGCGGCGGCGGCGGCGGCGGTGGAACGGCCGGTGGCGGTGGTGGCGGCGGCAACGAGGGAAGTTCAATCGCTGTCTGCTTTGAGCCACCACTGGAATCGCCTCCCGCGTGGGCCAAATTGACGCTTCCATCAAACGCGGTATTTTGCGTGGACGAGCTGCTCACGGCCGCCTGCATCTGCTCGGCGCTGACTTTTTGAACTACTCCACCGCCAGTGTCGCCGCCACCTGTCGCCGCGGCCTTTGTATCGCTTTTGGAGTCGTTCTTGGAATCCTGCTTGCTGTCACCCTTTGCGGCAGTACCACCTTGCCCGGAACTCGCGGCAGCCGCCTGCGAAAAGGTTTTGGGCGAGGCAACGACCATTTGGCCGGCACCAACGCTGATTGCCGGACCGCCTTGCGGCGGGCGAACCTGAACCAGGCCCGAGACCACTATGACTTGCGTGCCTTGCGCGCCACCGGCGTTACGGATTCTGGGTACCTCCACCATGAACTCGGTGCCGCGCACACCCATGACCGCATCGCTGGATTTCACCTCGACCTTGCCGTCATCACCCACTTTTTTTGTTACGAGCGCGCGCAGCTTTCCGTAAAGAATCGAAAAAGTTCCTGTGCGGTTTTCAACTTCCTTGATCGAGTAGTTCGACACCTTCAAGGCGCTGCTGGGGCCAATGTCCATCAAGGTTTGGTCGGTGAAAAGAACTTTAGCGGAGCCACTCGTACCGGTCTTGATGATGTCCGTATTAAATACCGCGTCATTTGGTTTTGCTATCCGGCCCTTTTCGTCTGTTTCGCTTTTTGCGATGCGAACTTCGCCGTTTACGAGCGCCAATCTGCCAATTTCGCTGTCCGCGAAAGCCGCGGCACTGGTTTGCAACGCAAAAGCGACCGCAATAAACAAGAGATGTTTCAAAAAGATAAGCCTTCCCTGGTATGCCATAGTCAACTAGACTAATTCGCTGTAACACGTCGATCAACAAGATTTACAGTCTGTCGACGCGATTTTTTCACTTAGCTCACGGAGGGCGTTTCCTTGAAGAGGCTGTTCAGTCTTTGCGCGTTAGTGTCAGTTGTATTCGCGAGTTCGATTTCCGCATCTGCTGCGGTAGGCGCCAATCCGGAGGTACAGCTGACGCTGGCCACGATTGAGTTTCAAGCCGGAAATTTTCCGAAATGCCGCCAGATGCTGAATGACTTGCTTAAAATCGACGAAGCAAACACCACAGCTCGCGAGCTGCTGGCCGCCACTCAGCATCAGATGAAAGACGACGGCGCGGCGGCCGCTACCTATGAGCGCCTGCTCAAGGAGAGTAAGAATCCGAAAGGCCCATACCACTTCGAGCTGGCCATGATTCAGTATAAGCAGAAGAAAACCGATGAAGCGCGCCGTCATTTTGAGCTGGCTCAGAAAGCCAACTTCAATTCCGGCACCAGTAACTTTTATCTCGGTGTCATGGATTTCAGCAGTAAAGATTGGCGCAATGCCCGAAACCATCTGACGGCTTCACTTGCCTATGTCGACGGCAAACCTATGGAATCAGTAACCCGCTACTACCTGGCCAACGCTTATGTTCAGCTGGGAAAAACTGATGCAGCAGTCCACAACTATTATGAAGTTAAGGGCGAAGACAGCGATTCCACCGACACGAGCAACAAGGGAATTCACGCGGTCACTGACGCCATTCGCACCAATGCGATCAAGGAGCTCAAAGCGCTTGACGTCAACCAACGCTACGCAACTCTGACGCTGCAGCAGCAATTTGACAGCAACGTGCAGTCCAACCCCTCTGAAGTGGATAACGCGGTAGCTGCGTCACAGCAAAAATCGGGCAAATCGGTACTCTCGGTTGCCGCCGGTTATTCGTCTTCACCCACGCGTAAAATTCAGATCACGCCGGCATTCAACTACTCGACCAACTACAATTACAACTATCTGGCGCGCACGTTCAACTTCATGAGCTTTACGCCTTCGCTTTTCATGGTCTATAAGCCTTATGCCCGTTTTTCGGGCGGCCTGAAAGCCGACGGCACTCTTTCGATGCAGAACATGCTTGACCCGAATGAGTCCACCCGCGACTTGAAATATCGCCCCTTCAGTTTGACGGCCAATGCTGGTCCCGTCATGAAATACGAGCTCACGCCACGCATTACCTTGGGCGGCGAAGCTTACTGGCGCCCCAAACGCTTTTACCTCGACCCCGCGACGGGCACCAGCCGGCGTTCGGGTGGCGGTGTTTTTGGAAAGCTGAGCGCCGATCTGGTTTCGGGCTACACTTGGTGGAATCCCCTGCTATACGTCAGCTTCGAGTGGGACCATCCGGCGGGAACGGATTTCAGAATGTATGC
>JACQAW010000395.1 GCA_016194725.1 Deltaproteobacteria bacterium | reverse complement strand
GAAAAGATTCTCTTCGACAACCTCACGCCGCTTTATCCCAACGAGCGAATCAAGATGGAGTTTGACCAGAAGAACTTCTCCACCCGGATCATCGACATGTTCGTGCCACTCGGCAAAGGCCAGCGCTGCCTGATCGTCGCACCACCCCGCGCCGGTAAGACGGTTCTGCTTCAAGATATCGCGCACGCCATTACAGCCAACCATCCGGAAATAGCCCTGATCGTATTGCTGATCGACGAGCGTCCGGAAGAGGTCACCGACATGCAACGCACGGTGAAGGGCGAAGTCGTCAGCTCGACCTTCGACGAACAGGCCAGCCGCCATGTTCAGGTGGCCGAAATGGTGCTTGAAAAGGCCAAGCGTCTTGCCGAACATAAACGGCATGTTGTCGTTCTGCTCGACTCAATCACTCGTTTGGCGCGTGCCTACAACGCGGTCGTTCCACCCAGCGGAAAAATTCTTTCCGGCGGCGTCGACTCAAACGCGCTGCATAAGCCAAAACGCTTCTTTGGCGCTGCGCGCAATATCGAAGAAGGCGGTAGCCTCACCATTATCGCCACCGCCTTGGTCGACACCGGCTCGCGCATGGACGAGGTCATCTTTGAAGAGTTCAAGGGTACCGGTAATTCCGAAATTCACCTGGACCGCAAGCTCATGGAGAAGAGAATCTTTCCGTGCCTGGACATCAACAAGTCGGCTACCCGTAAGGAAGAGCTGCTGCACGAAAAGGATTTTCTCAATAGAATCTGGATCTTACGCAAAGTCTTGCATCCCATGAACCCTCTCGATGCCATGGAATTCACCTTGGACAAGCTTGCACGCTCGAAGACCAACGCGGAATTCGTAAAGGGCATGAGCGGCTAACCTAACGGGTTGCAACCATTGTCGAATCTTGCTACAAGCACAGATTCTATTATATTCGACGATAAACTTTTACGTCCTTTTTGGAGCATTCGAAAATGAGAGCCGCAATTCATCCTATCTATAAAGAAACCAACGTAACCTGCGCATGTGGAAACATTGTTGAAACCCGCGCGACCAAAGAGAACATCAAGGTCGAAATTTGCTCGGCTTGCCATCCGTTTTTCACCGGCAAGCACAAGCTGGTCGATACCGCCGGCCGTATCGAGCGTTTCAACACGAAGTACGCCAAAAAAGCCGCCAAGTAACAAAAACAAAGTAACTTGCACTGAAGTCGCTTAAGCTTGACCAAGCGACGAGGCACATAAACTTTGAGCGAAAAAAAATACACCAGCATCGGCGGGCAGGCGGTCATCGAGGGCGTCATGATGCGCTCACCACACTTTCTCACGATTGCCGTTCGAAAGCCGAACAACCGCATTCTGATTAAAGAGCAGCCGTGGAAAGGCTATGCCGATCGCTTTCCGCTGTTTAAAAAGCCCTTCGTTCGCGGTGTCTGTACTTTGATCGAATCCATGGTCAACGGCGTAGAGGCGCTGAGCTACTCTGCAAACGTGGCCGTGGTGAACGACCCGACCACCAAAGGCACGGCTGAAGAGCTTTCAACCTTCGCGGTGTTCAGCAGTATTTTTTTCGCGTTCGTCATGGGAATGGCGCTGTTCGTGGCGGCCCCCCACTACCTCACCGTACTGCTGGGACGGGCCGGGTTGTTTGAGTCGGGTATTCACAATCCCCTGTTTCACCTCATCGACGGCACCATCAAGGTCTTCTTTCTCGTCACCTATGTTTTCGGAATCGCGTTCATGAAGGACGTGCGCAAGGTGTTCCAGTATCATGGCGCCGAACACAAGAGCATCTATGCCTTCGAAAGCGGCGAAGAGCTTACCGTGGCCAATGCGCGCCGCTACTCGACGCTGCACCCCCGGTGCGGAACCTCGTTTTTGCTTTTCCTGCTCATCATCAGCATTCTGGTTTTTTCGGTGCTCTTTCCGTTCATCAACATGACGTCGCTCAGCGCGAACCCCATGCTCAATCACACCTTTCTGGTGCTCATTAAAATCGTGCTCATGTTGCCCGTGGCAGGAATCAGCTATGAGTTCATCCGCATGAGCGCCAACAAGATGAGCAACCCGATCTTCAAGGCATTGATTTACCCCGGCTTGATTCTGCAGAAGCTCACCACGCGCGAGCCTACCGACGAGCAGCTTGAAATCGCCCTGGCTTCGCTCAAGCGGGTTCTGGTACTGGAAAAGAGCCCCACCTCGATCTCGGACAAGGAACTGGAATTCGCCTCGCTGGCCGAAATCGCGAAGGTTACCGCCAACGTCGCCGAATTCCCCGGTTAGCCTGCCCATGTTCACCAAATTGGCAGATGTCGAAAAACGCTTTGAATCGCTTGACCAGCGCCTGTCCGACCCCGCGCTTGCGGGCAAGCCGCAGGAATTCCGCGCCCTTTCCAAAGAGCGCTCGGACATGGCGTTGCTGGTCGAGGCCTATCGACGCTACAAGCTGGTGTCGGCTGAATACGACTCCAACAAAGCGCTGTTGGAGGACAAAGACGTCGAAATGCGCGCCATGGCCAAGGACGAGCTGTTGCGACTGACCGGCGAAAAGCAGCAGCTCGAAAACGAGCTCAAGCTGCTGCTGCTGCCCAAAGACCCCGCCGACGACAAGAACATCATGCTTGAAGTGCGCGCCGGCACGGGTGGCGACGAGGCCGCGCTTTTCGTGGGCGAGCTTTTTCGCATGTATGAACGCTACGCCCAGACTCAAGGGTGGCGGGTCGAGATCATGACCGCCTCGGGGGCCGGCATTGGCGGCTTTAAAGAAATCATCGCGATGGTTACCGGCACCAAGGTTTACAGCAAGCTCAAGTACGAGGGCGGCGTGCATCGCGTGCAGCGTGTGCCGAAAACCGAAACTCAAGGCCGCATTCACACCTCCACGGTCACCGTGGCCGTACTGCCCGAGGCCGAGGAGGTCGACGTCACGATCAACCCGTCCGACCTGAAAGTCGAAACGTTTCGCGCCGGCGGCCCGGGCGGCCAGAGCGTCAATACGACCGACTCCGCCGTGCGCATCACCCACGTGCCAACCGGCGTGACTGTTTCCTGCCAGGACGAAAAAAGTCAGCACAAGAACAAAGACAAGGCCATGAAAATCCTGCGCGCGCGCATGTACGAAGCCGAGCACCTCAAGGCCGAAAAGCTGCTCTCAGACCAACGCAAGAGCATGGTGGGAACCGGCGACCGCAGTGAGCGCATCCGCACATACAATTTTCCGCAGTCGCGCCTGACTGATCACAGGATTGGCTTGACCCTGCACCAACTGCCCGACGTCATGGAAGGCAAGGTCGGTGATGTCATCGACTCGCTGATCGCGCACTTTCAAGCTGAGCAGCTCAAGCAGGAGAGCCTGATATGATCCCACCGCATGAGCGGAGGATTCTCGAGGCTCATGTGCGGGGATGTCGGCTGAGCGCGCTTGCATTCATTCAGCAAGAAAAGCCGCTCAACGAGTACGAAGAACGCCAGCTTAAGGATCTCATAAAGCTGCGCGTGCGCGGCATGCCGCTGCAATATCTGACCAACAGCCAGGGCTTTTATGGCCGGGAATTTTACGTCAACACCGCGGTACTCGTGCCCAGGCCCGAAACCGAGGGGCTGGTCGAGCTTACCCTCAAAAACCTGCCCCCGCGCGAAGAGGGCCGCCGTCTTTTCGCCCTTGAGTTTGGCACCGGCTCGGGCTGCATCGGCATCACACTGGCTACGGAACGCAAGGACATGATGATCTTCGCGTCTGAGGCGTCGCGCGACGCGCTGGCAGTTGCCACCGAAAACTCCAAAACCTTTCGAGCGGTGAATCTGGATTTTATGCATGTGTCCGAAACCCCGCACCATTGGCAGTACGATACAATCCCACTGTTGGACTTGCTGATCAGCAACCCGCCGTATCTGGTCATGTCCGACCACGTCGCCGCCGATGTTGCCGAGCACGAGCCGCCCGAGGCGCTCTATACGCCTGACGGCGACCCCATGTTCTACTATCGATTTTTGGCCGAGCTGCTTGAAGAGAAGCTTGGGCCCAGCGGAATCGGCGCTTTTGAAATCGCCGAAGACCGCGGCGCCGAGACCGCGCTGGTTTTCGAGACGAAAGGATTCATCACCGAAGTTCACAAAGACCTTACCGAGCGCGACCGTTATCTGCTCGTAAGAAGAAAGGGCTAGCCCATGGATACCCTGGTTATTGAAGGTGGAAAAAAGCTCAGTGGCAGCATACAGGTGGGCGGCGCCAAAAACGCGGCCCTGCCGATTTTATTCGCGGCCATACTTACGGGCGGGCGCTGCCGCCTGACCAACGTGCCCGACCTGGCCGACATCGACACCACGGTGCGGTTGCTGACCGGCATGGGCGTGACGGGCACCCACCGCCGCGCCGAGCACACGGTCGAACTTCAGGCCGCGCGGCTTTCGAACTTTGAAGCCTCTTATGATCTGGTGCGCACCATGCGCGCCTCGGTGCTGGTGCTGGGCCCCACGCTGGCGCGCTTTGGCGAAGCCCGCGTATCACTGCCTGGCGGCTGCAGCATCGGCGCGCGTCCGGTAAACCTGCATCTGATGGCCCTGGAAAAAATGGGGGCGCAAATCACCCTTGAGGGCGGCTATATCAACGCCAAGGCTTCCCGTTTGCGCGGCGCCGACATTACTTTTGATCAAATTTCGGTGGGCGCCACTGAAAACTCTCTCATGGCGGCCTCGCTGGCCAGCGGGCGCACGATTCTGCGCAACTGCGCGCTTGAGCCCGAGATTATCGATCTGGCGCGCTTTCTGAAAGTGCTGGGTGCGAAAATTCAGGGCGAAGGCACACCGGTCATTACCATCGAGGGCGTGGACGCATTGGGTGGCGGCGACTATTCCATTATTCCCGATCGCATCGAGGCAGGAACTTATCTTGCGGCTGCGGCCGTTACCGGGGGCGAGATTCACCTTCCAGGCGTTTCACCCGAGCTGCTGGGTGCGGTGCTCGACAAGCTGCGCGAGTGCGGCGCCGAGCTGGCCGCGGACTCCAAAGGCATTCGCCTTTCAGCCACGGGGCGCCAGCTCAAGGCCGTCGACATCTCGACTTTGCCGTTTCCGGGGTTTCCGACCGACATGCAGGCCCAATTCATGGCGCTCATGGCCGCCACCAGCGGCACGTCAATTATCACCGAGAACATATTCGAGAACCGTTTCATGCATGTGGCCGAGCTGATGCGCCTGGGTGCCGACATCACGGTTCAAGGCGCCACCGCCATTGTACGAGGGCCGGCGAAACTTACGGGTGCCACCGTCATGGCCACCGACCTGCGCGCCAGCGCCTGCCTGGTACTGGCGGGCCTTGCTGCCGAGGGAATAACGACAGTTCGCCGCGTCTACCACCTGGACCGCGGTTACGAGAAGATGGAAACGAAACTCAAAGCCTGCGGTGCGACGATCAACCGGCAGGTCGAATAAAAAAGAGGTCAATTTCGATGACGAGCGACTGTATTTTCTGCAAAATCCTGGATGGAAAAATCCCAAGCACGCGCCTGGCGGAATCAGACCTTGCGGTAGCCATCGCCGACATCACGCCGCAGGCCCCGGTGCACGCGCTGATCATTCCCCGGAAACACGTTGCATCCCTCAACGACCTGACGGCAGCCGATCGCCGTGAGATTCTGCCGGCGCTCTACGACCTGGCCGATCAGCTGGCTCGCGACAAAGGCGTGCGTGAAACGGGATATCGTACGCTGATCAATAATGGCGAAAGTGCCGGACAAACCGTATTCCACCTACACATGCACGTGCTCGCGGGCGCGAAAATGAAGCATGGATTCGGAGCATGATCGGGGTTCCCGAATCAATTCGTCAGTTCAAAAAAGCTCTGCTCGTAGATGCACCTCAGCGATGCCATTTTGCGTTTCCCCCGCTCGATCTCGGCCTTCTGAAATTTCACGGCAGCCCCGCCTTGGGCCGACTCCTGCCAGCCTGAAGGCCGGCTCGTCGCTACCAGAGTCAAGGTGGCCGTAGCGGGGCAGTGCCTGGGTGCTCCCCTTTTGCATTGAAACGTGTTTCCATCAACGATCTTGCAGGCATCCGTGACCTTGACGCGATCCAGACTGTAAAAGCTTGAAACCTGATATTTGCAGACGGTCTTGCCGTCTTTGACTTCACTGTTCGCAACGGTGACCGTGCCGGGAAAGAGAGGCCCCATCGCAGGTTCATTGATCGCGAACCTGAGCGCCGCTTGATCAGGGCAAACCACGTCAGCCGAACCTAGACACAATGAAATGGAAAACAGCAGCAAGCTTGGAAGTGACATATGCGTTTATTCTGGCAGCTGCTTCCAACGCTGTCCAATCGTTGTGTCAGCAAGCAGTCATTTCGACGATGGTGTGTTCTTGCCCAACAATGCCTGTTTGGCGACAGCCGCGACGAATACGGGATTGGTTTTCAAATAACGTGCCGCCAGTCGCCCAGGCTCCTGCATGAACCGGTAAGCCCATTCCAGCCCGCCCTTTTGCATCCATTGTGGAGCGCGTTTTTTAGTGCCTGCCAGAAAATCAAAAGCCGCGCCGACGCCCAGCAGGACGGGCGCATTCAGCTGCGCGCGGGCCCGCGCCATCCAGATTTCCTGCTTGGGGGCGCCCAGTCCGACCCAGACCAGGTGTGGCTTGGCTTCATCGATCTGCGCGCAGTCGGCAATCTCATCAGCGCTGAGCGGTTCAAGCGGATGTTTTGCGGGCCTGCGCGGGGGCGATAAGAAACCGACAAGCTGCGCCTCGGGCGCG
>JACQAW010000394.1 GCA_016194725.1 Deltaproteobacteria bacterium | reverse complement strand
CTCGAAAAATTGAAGACATCTCGAATGTCCGGCTTGCCGATCAGCAATATACCGCCTTCATGAATGAGCTGCCTTCGCAGGAGCGCAAAAATTTCGCCCTGGCCGTCCACAACAAGCTGGTCGACGAGTTTAACGTGGCCAACAAGGACATCAACGGCCAGTTGCAGACGGCGCTTTCGGGAGCCAACAAGAACTGCCCGGGCGATCTGGCCGAGGGCATTCGCTGCGGCATTCCATTCGTCATCAATACGGTGAACTCCCAGGTCCAGGCGGCGATGATTGAAAGGCAAAAACATCTGGTGCAGATTACCGGAGACAGCGTGCGGGCCGTATCCGAGTACGCCGAATAACGGTCAGCGCTTCACGTAATAGTAGTTGCCGCCGTCGCTGTTCTTGATGTCCGCGGCTCCGCAGGGAGTGATAGAGCCGTTGCGCCGTATGCGAAAGCACGCATAGCCCCGCTGCAAAAGAAAATCATTCACCTCGGCGCCGCTCGTTCCCTGGGCGACCAGGCAGGGCTCGTTGATTTCGACCAGGAGCTGGCGGCGCCCGGGTGCCTCGAGCGCCAGGCGCGCGCCCTTCAGTACGGCAAGCTCATTTCCTTCGACGTCGATTTTCATGAAATCCACGGTCGGAGCCCTGGCCCCCTCGAGAAACTCATCGAGTTTCATGATCTGCACGATGCAGTTGTTCGAGGCGTTTTCGGGTTTGACCGGCCAGATGGTATTCCAGCCTGACTCCCGAATAGGGTCCGGGGCTTCGATCCAGGCGGCCCCCGAAACCTCACCCAGGGCTTTTTCAACCACCGCGATGTTCGTAAAGCCGTTGAGCCTGATGTTTTCGTGAAGGGCCACCACGTTTTTCGGCAGGGGCTCGAAGGAAAAAATTCGCGCCGACGGGCTCAGTGAGGCGGCAAGCAGACTGAAGTAGCCGATGTTCGCGCCCGCATCGACGAAGCAGCAGTTCTTTTCGAGCTTTTCGGCAAAAACCCGCTCGGTGGCGGGCTCGTGGCAGCCGCGCGCGTACATCATGAACTGAATGCGGTCGCGCAGATCGAGCTGAGCCAGAAAGCCCGCCGCTGATTTACCCTGACTACCCAGACGGGTTTGGCGCAGCAACGCCTCGTGCTCGCCGCGGCCCGAAACCAAAAACGGCCGCAGCTTCGAGGCAATTCGGCTCAAGCCATATTTGACAGGGCTGAGTCGGTAGGTGCTGCGATAAAGCTTCAGCAGCCATTGCCTGTAATTCATGATTGGGGGGAATTTCCTGCCGCCAGCTTCATATGTCCAGCATCCCACAAAAGGGCCTTGTACGGGAGTCCTCCGGTGTTAAACTTTTTAGAGCCATGAGTGAAGATCCAGCGAATAAACGGCAGACTCCGCGCGTTGATACCTCGAACGCCAATCTTTCAGCCCATCTGTTTATTGGCCAGGACAAGAACGCGGTGGAGTGCATTGTTTCGATTCGCGATTTTTCGCGCGGGGGCGCCAGCCTTTACGTCAGTTTCAAGGCGCCGGCGGCAACTCCGGTGCGGCTTTCTCTGGAGGGCGTGGTGAAGGGCTGGCTGGAGGGAGTGGTTGCCTGGTGCATGCCTATTCAGGGCGGCGATGGCGATGTTCCGCCTGGCTGCACTCACCGCATGGGCATCGATTTCAGGCCAAAGGACAAGGCTGGCCAGGCCATTCTGGCCGCGGCTTTCGAACACATTTCACAGCTTGCCGACGAGGTCGATGAGCACGATGACGAAGGGTAACGCGGCCCACGCCAGCGGGTGGCCGGTGCTCGCCCTTGCTCAAAGATTGTTCTCGAATATCCGCATGTCGCTCACGAGCCGCATGGGCCAGGCGGCGCAGCTGGTGATTTTGGGCCAGGTGCTCAATGGCATGCTGGGGTTTGGCATCAATGTGCTGATGATTCGCAGGCTTTCCATTGACGATTACGGCCTGTTCTCGCTTTTCAACTCGACCATGATATTGCTTACCGGTTTCATGCATTTTGGCTGGCTCGAAACGTTCGTGCTGTTCGCGGCCAGATACCGCGAATCGGAGCATCTGAAGCTTCTGCGTCAGGTGGTTTTCAACAAGATCATGTTTTTCTCGCTGCTGTTCACGGCGGCCACTTTTTTGTTCTCGCCGCTATTGATCTGGAAAATCTATCACCGGCCAAATTTCCTGCCGTTCCTGCTCGCGGCGGCGGTTGGCGCCTGGACCAGTACGTTGTTTAACTTCACGATGATTTACCATCGGGCTTTGGAAAAATTCGGCGAATATTTCCGGGGCCAGGTGTTGGCGACGCTCGTTCGGGTCATGCTTTGTGTTTTCCTGATACCCCTGGGTTACTTCAACCTCAGTTGGGTCGCGGCAGTTTACGTTTTCGCGCCGCTGTTGTTCTGCGGCCCGGCATTGCAGCCTGCCCGCAATATTTTCAAGGTCCGGCCCCGGCGACTCAATCCCAAGGTCTATCAGGAGCTCTACGACTACAACAAGTGGATCGTCGCGGCCTCGATACTGTTCATGCTCACGGGCAACATCAATGCGCAGATCCTGGCCAAATATCACGACAATGCCTCGCTCAGCGATTTTGGCGTCATCTCGCGGCTTACCCTGCCTATTTACTTCGTGCTGGCGGGTATCACCACCACCGCCCTGCCCAGGCTGAGTGCTTCGCCCGAACATGCGATGATCAAGAATTACCTGAGGCGCCTGATGGAGTTCCTTATCCCGGCTGCGATCGTAATCGCGGTGCTGGGTTGGTACTCGCCGCCCGTGGTGAACTGGATTGCCGGGGCCAAGTACGGCAACCTGGCCACGCTTTTTCGCCTGCAAGTGGCCGTGGTGCTGCTTACCTTTCTGAGCTCGCCGGTGGCGCTGATTCTTTCGGCCTGGGGCCGCAGCCGCACGCTTTTGTTTTTGAACATCACCCAGCTGGCCGTGAACATCGTGGCGGGTTTCTGGTGGATTCCCGTTTACGGTGCCCGCGGTGCAGTGCTGGTGAACCTGGCAGTGAACGCGGTGGGGCTGGTGCTGGTATACGCGCTCGTGGCCTACGAGCTGAAGTTCGGCCGCTCGCGGCGGGCCCGGCGGGCAAAGACTGCCGTACCACGCGATTGACCTACTACTGCAGGCTGGCGGACGCGGAAGCAATTGCCGGCAAGACTCATGTCTGAGCGCGAATTTTCCGATCTTTTCCTAGTAGCGCCATAGGGAAGGTGCGCTTTTACTATGATCAGGATCGATCGTTTTCATCTACCATCATTCAATGCGCCGTCGACCGAGGGCGGACTTCTGCGCGAAGCCCGCTTCTGGGCTTTTCTGAGCGCGGTGCCGGGAATTCTGGCTGCGAGCCTGCTGTTTTTGAGCGTGCGCCAGCTTTGGATACCCTGCGCGGGAATGGTGGCGGCCGGAATTGCGCTGGTGCTGCCCATCGAGTACGCGATCTTCGCTTTTCTGGGCTACCTGTCCATCGAGGGCGCGCTCAAGATCAACTCAAATTACAACCCCATCGTGCATGTGGGCGGCGATTTATTGTTGATGGTGCTGCTCATTCGCTCTTTTCTCGACCGCAGATCGGGTGGCTTTGCCAAATATCCGCATACGCCATTCTTCAAGGTGATCGCGATTTTTTCTATCTGGCTGTTTTTGCAATTCGTAAACCCGTTCGGTCTTGGACTGGCGCCGTCGATTGCGGGCTCGAAACTCTATCTTTCGATGATCTTTTTCGCGTTTCTGATCTTTCATCATCTTGAGCGCAAGCACATCGATGCGCTGTTTCTTTGTGTCGTCGTGCTTGCAACGGTGCAGGCGGTGCTGGCGAGCGTGGAGTACCTTTACGGGCAGTCGTTCGTGCTGGCGCTGCATTCGCGTTACAAGACCATTGCCGGCGCGCGCTTCGTGGGCTCGCTGTACCGGCCTTTTGGCACCAGCGCGGTTCCGGGGGGGCCCTCGGTTTGGATTTTTCTTACCTCGCCCATGGCGATGTACCTGCTCATCAAGCCCAACGGAAGTTTGGTGAAGATGATCTTCGCGGGGCTGTTTTTCGCGGCCTCGATTCCCGCGTTGTTCTTCTGCCAGGTTCGTACCGCGATGGTAATTTTCGCGGTGGGGGCGGTGGCGGTGGGCGGCTTTCCGGGCCAGGGATTCAAAAAACGCATGGGCCGCATGAGCCTTATTCTGGCGGTGGCCGCCATAGTTTTGTTTCCCAAAGTGGAAGCCTTTTTTTTGGCCCCTGACGTCGCCGACGTTCCGGTTTCGGCTCTCAAAAACGCGGCGGCCGCGCCCACGCAGGCCACGGGCGGAAACGGAAAAGCGGGCGAGATCTCGTCCGCCCAGATGGAAAAGCTCACGGAGCGCTTCGGCTCGCTGGGAAAAAAGGGAACCTTTACCTCGGCGCGGTCGGGAGCGCTGGATGCGATGATTGAGCTGGGTCAGCAGACTATTTTTGGCATCGGGCTGTCGCGCGTGGGCGCCGCTTCGGCGCTTTGGGCCGCACGTATCGCGAGTGACCCGCTTTTCGGGCTCAAGTGGTCTTTCGGCGACAATCTTTACCGTACTATTTTCACCGAGCTGGGCCTGCCTGGACTTGTGGCCTGGCTGACCATGATCGGCCTTATTCTGTCTTTCCTGGTTCGTACCTCGCTGGACAGCACGCTCAAAGTCGATCACTTTCTGCTGTGGACCTGCGCCATGGCGGTGGTGCTGCTGCTGCTGGGTGGCTGGGGCAGTGAAGGCATTCTTTATACGCCGGTGTCGACGATATTCTGGCTCTACATCGCCGTTGGATTGAAGGAGGCCTACAGTGGAGGCTAGGGGCTCTACCTCACACACGGCCGAAGAGCATTCGCTGCACCCGCGGCGGCTGCGCATTCTGTTCAAGAAGAGCTGGCTGCTGCTGGTGGCGCTGCCGGCGATTTGCATGACGATCAGCATTGTATCGCAGCTGTTCGATGTGCCGCACTATGTTTCCGAAGCACGCGTGGCCATGCAGGCCTACACCATGGGCAAGCTGATGGGCGATACCGTATTGGCGCCCAATGATCTGGTCGACGACGCAACCCGCCTGCAGAGCATCATGGCGCCTCTGGGCAGCGAGGCGCTCATGCTTCGCATCGCCGACGTCCTGCTCAAGAGCGAAAATGCCTCCAAGCTGGTTCTCATCGAGGGCGAGGGGTTCGGCATTCAGATGCGCTACCTCTTGTATAAGGTGACGTTCGGCCTGTTCAAGATCCCGAAGGTGGACGTCAAGAAGCTCACCGCAGCCGAACTGGCGAGCTACATCGAGCCACTCGTCCAGGCCAGCCCCATGGTTACCGAGCGTTCCATCGACCTCAAGGTGGTGGCTGTCGATGGCGAGACGGCGCAGATTGTGAATTCCGTGGTCGTGAGCGAGTTCATGAAGGCCGCGCGCGACCTGGACCGCAAGGAGCTCAATGCGATCCTGGACCTGTTTGCCGAGCAGGCCAAGACCACGCAAGCTCACCTGGACGAGCTCGAAACCAAGCTTGCCGATTTCCTTAAAACCAATCCTGGCCTTTCGAATGACGCCGCGACCTCCAATGTCTATGGCGAATATTCGCGCCTGAAGCTCAAGAAGCTGAGCCTTGAGAAGGGCATCGAGGCCAATACGGCCTTGCTGGGCTATTTCAAACGCAAGATGCGCTCGATGGATCCGGACTCGGTTGCCGGCTACGAGACGATCGAAAAACTTCAGAAAGACCTGGTCGAGTTGAAGTACTCGCGGCTGCGGCTCAAGCAGCTGCAGTACGCCGATGAAAACCCCGGCGTGAAGGAAATCGACAAGAAAATCGAGGATACCGAGGGCTTCATCAAAGGTCTTAAAGAAAATGAGCTGCCCGAGGGTGGACCAGCCACGGTGCAGGCCGAGAGCTTCCAGAAGGAGCCGGTGGCCAAGCTGCAGGCAATTCAAGAGCTGATAGTGCGCGACAAGTTCGAATTGCGGGCTACCGACGAAGCGCTGACCACGATCGAGGTCGATCTTAAAGATTTTGCCCAGAAGGGCCTGCTCCGAAACTATTTCAGGCGTGAGATCGAATCGTTCACGCTGGTTCATGCCGAAACGTTCAAGCGCTGGCAGATGATTTCCATGCGCAGCGCGAGCGAAAAAGGCAACTTCTTCGTCTCAGAAGACCCCACGTCTCCCAAGCGTCCGATCAATTTGCCGTTTTCGAAGAAATTCCTGTTCAGCATCTTCATCGGCCTGGCCTGCGCGTTGTCCATCGTGCTGATTCTGGAAAGCCTTTCGCCCAAGGTCATCGAACGAGGCGACCTTGAAGCAGATGGCTTCATCTATTCGGGCCGCTACAACACTTCAGCCGCCTCGCGTGCCGAGATCCTGGGCACTATGGGCATCATCTCAAACGATGGCCCTGGCGCCTTGAAAACCGAGATCATCCTGTGTGCCTCGCCTTCGGGCATTGTCGACATTCAGTATTTCGAGCCGCTGGCAAAATACCTGGCCGACCGCTCCAAGAAAGCCCTGCTGGTTGTCGTGGGGCATACCGCGATTCCCGAGGGCTACGAAAAGGTGAGCACCTCGCGTTTCGCCCATTTCTTTCAGTATCCCGGCGGCAACGAAGACCTGATCTGGGTGCTCGAAAATGACGCCTTCGATGCCGTGAAGTCGGTGCTCGACAAATACAAGTCGTCTTACCACACCGTTTTTCTGTTCGTGCACGGCGCTTATGACAGCTCGGTGTACTCGCTATGCCAGAAGATGGCCGATAAGCTGCTGCTGGTGGGCGCCGTGGGGGCTCATACACTGAAAGATTATACGCGGCTGACCAATGGGTTCAGCAAGGTTGATGCGATGTATGTCACGCTGCTGGCCTCGTATGGCGTCGACCGCCTGAGCGCGAACATCAAGAACATCCAGAGCAAGGTGATTCAGAAGCTCTTCAAGAAAACTTTTGATTCGGCTCCGCCGCAGCCATCGGTAGTTCCCGAGGAGCCAGCCAAGGCGGCCTGAGATGCGCATTCATCACCTGGGGAAGTACTACTGGCCGGAGTTCGGTGGAATGGAAACGGCGGCCAAAGAGATTGCCGAAGCCGGGCAGCAGCTGGGCCATGACGTGCGCTGTTTCGTGGCGCAGGCCAACTCGGTCAAACGCCGCGAAGAAAACGTCAACGGCGTGCACGTCGTGCGGCTGCCCACGTATGGCCACGTCATGTCGGCGCCGCTGAGCCCGTACTGGCTGAACCTTCGCGAATCGGATATTCTGCACATTCACCTGCCACACCCCACTGCCGAGCTGGCGGCACTTTGGGCTTTGTGGTGGCGCCCCAAAGGAACTCGGTTCATGCCCTACTTTCATGCTTTTCCTTCGAGGCAGGGGCGCATCGGCACGTTCTGGTTCAAGAATATCACCGCGCGGCTTTTTGACCGCGCAGAGGCCATTTTGGTTTCGAACAAGAATATCATTCACGCTTTTCCGCAGCTGCAGCCCTGGAGCGCCAAATTCAAGATACTGCCGTTTTCAACCAGCACCTGGGACGATAAAAAAATTCAGGAGCACCTTGCTCCGCGTGCCGCCTCGACCAGCGTGATTGCCCTGGGGCGGCTGGTGAAATACAAGGGTTATGACATTCTGCTCAAAGCCTGGGCAAAAATCATGAGCGAGCACCCGAAGTTCAAGACGCTGCAGCTGAGCATCGTGGGCATCGGGCCCGAGTGGGAATACCTAACCGAAATTCGCCGCGAGCTGAAGCTTGAGAAGCAGGTGCGTATGACTGGGGCCTGTACCGAAGCGGAGAAGGCAAAATGGCTCGAAGGCGCGTCGATCTTCGTCGCCCCCTCGCTGAGCAACTCCGAAACCTTCGGAATCTCGATGCTCGAAGCCATGGGCTGCGGCTTGCCCGTCATCACCACGCGCATTCCCACTGGCGTTGCCATTCTGGCGCGCGAAGGAAAGTGCGGCGCGGTGGTTACCCCCGGCAATGTAGACGAGCTGGCCGCCGCGCTGGTGCGAATGCTGGAAGACCAAGCCGAACGCAGCAAGGCCGGTCTGGCCAACGCCGAGTTCGCGCGGCAGAATTACTCGTGGGAAAATCTGCTGACTGCATACCGCGAGCTGCTGCGTTGAAAATCGCGCTGGTCACTCCGCATTTTCCACCAGAAATATGCGGGGTCGGCGATCATTCTTTCAAGCTGGCCAACGCGCTTTCGTCTCTTGGCAGTGAGATCAGCGTGTGGACCACTCAGGCAAGGCCGGTTGCCACGGATTATCCGGTGCACCAGATGTCGCGCCCCTGGAGTACAGCCTCGTTCGGCCAGGTGAATGAAGGGCTGGCGGGGTTCAAGCCCGATGTCGTGTTGCTGCAATATACTCCGTACCTCTATTCCGAAAGCGGCGGGCCGCTGACCCTGCTTCTGCCTGTCTGGATCAGTTGGCTGCGCGCACGACTGGGCGTGCGAGTTGGAGTGATCGCGCACGAGCTGCACTATCCGGTGAATCTTAGTCTGGCTGGCGTGTTCCGGGGAGTTCCCCAGCTACAGGCGTTCTCGGGAATCGCGTTGGCGGCTAACGAGGTATTTTTCACGTACGAAACCGCGGTGCGCCGGTATCAAAAGCTCACGCCGTGGCTGGCTGGCAGCTTTCACTGGCTGCCCGTTGGCGCCAATGTCGAGCCCGTTGCCACCGTGCCGAAGCGCGCGGAAATTCCGGCGGGACATAAAATATTGCTGAATTTCGGCGGAGCCCATCCCACCCAGCTTTTGCCGTGGACCTTTGAGGCCTTGGAGCATGCCCTGGCCTGCCCAAAGCTGAAGGGAAAAGTTACCCTCGTTTTCGTCGGAAACAGCAGGGCGAAAATTGAAAGTGAGCTGACGGCCGCGGGGAAAATGGCCTTGAAGGCCAATATTCGAGCGGTGGGCCGGGTTTCGGCCACCGAGGCCTCACAGTGGCTTTCGCGGTCGGATGTCGTGCTGGCTCCGCTCATGGATGGAGTCTGTACCCGGCGCGGCAGCGTGATTGCGGCTTTGGCCCACGCAAAACCGGTTGTCACCACCACCGGCTATCACACTGATCGAAGTTTGGACTGGAGCAAGGCGTGTGCTGTGGTTCCCGCGGACCATTCCGTCAAATTCGCTGAGGTGGTTTTGCAGCAGCTGTTATCCGAGAAAAAAAGAAATGCTCTCGGAAAAGCGGGACATGTTTTCTACGAAAAAAATCTGACATGGGAAATCATTGCGGAAAAGCTGCTCGAGAAATTGAACAGTTAGTACCGTGCCCCGTAACCCGTTTACCGGTCAGTTTCCGAGTGCGAGCGCTCCCATCGCCACCAACTCACTCAAATAACCCTCAACATCATCGGCCAAAGCCAGCGCCGTTTCGGGTGAAGGAAAATCAAAAGTACGCGCTACCGTCGATTCGATCTCGGCCATCGAGCGCGGGTGCT
>JACQAW010000393.1 GCA_016194725.1 Deltaproteobacteria bacterium | reverse complement strand
CACGTTCGCCGCCGGGTCGCGGCTGCCGAAAAAGTCACTCACCCGACATGACACGAATGGCGGTACTGGGCGGTACGCGTTTTATCGGTTTTCACCTCGTTCAGCGCCTGCTGCGGACCGGCTTCGAGGTCACGCTTTTCAATCGCGGGCGCACCACTCCTCCCGAAAGCTTTGCGACTCCCGGGCAGGGCGGACGCCTGGTTGCGATTCAGGGCCATCGCGAGAATCTCGCGGACCTCGAGCGGCTCTTCGAGCGCGGATTTGACGTGGTCTTTGACGTGAGTGGCTATACTCGCGCGCAGGTCACTCCGGTTCTGGAACGTCACCGAAAGCAGATAGGCCATTATATTTTTTGCAGCTCCAGCAGCGTCTATCAGCAGCCTTTTCCCTCGCCTTTGCTCGAAAATGCGCCCCGCGATTTTTCCGGCGGCACCTATGGCGGCGAAAAAGCACTGGTCGAAGACATGCTGCTGGATAGCTGGCGCCAGCACGCGTTTCCGACGACCGTCCTGCGGGCGCACGGCGTCTTCGGAAGTCACGACGGTGGCACGCCGGGCATCGTTCTTTCGCAGCTGCTGCACCGGGAGCCGGTTGCAATTCGTGCCAGGTGTAAAACCAGGACCCGATTTCTGGACGTACAGGATCTGGTCGAAGCATTCCTGCTTGCCGCCCAAAACCCGCTTTCGCATGGCAAGGCGTACAATGTGGCAGGCGAGGAAACGGTAAGTGCCGCAAGGCTCGCAAACCTGTGTGGCGACGCGGCGGGACGCCCGCCTCATATCATCGAGACCGCGGAATCCGGGCTGAAATGGCTGGACTACGAGCTGATTCCCGACAACACCTGCATCAAGCCCTGAAGCGACTTCTGCGCTAGCGGCCCATGTTGAGAAGTTCTTGATTTTCCTGGCTGATGTTTTTCGGTTTGAAGCTTTTCTCGCGTTCCAAGGCGACCAGGTTTCGCAACGACCGTTCGATTCGATCTTTAAAGCCCGACAGTTTCTCGGCCGTGATTGGCTTCGGATAGTCGAAGTCGTTAAACAGATTGCGCGGGCGCACGGGCTTGCCAAAAAATCTGATGACGTTGCGTACGTAGCCATAGATCATGAACTGCTGGTAAACCATCTCACGCATGATGGGATAGAGAAACCAGCGTGGCAGCTTCTGCGCCTTCGGGCTGAAGGCAAGCTTCAGGCAGATGTTGCTGGCCCAACGGGTAAGCGTCAGCACCATGAAATAGCGCACCTTTCGCTTGAAGTTATAACCCTTGACCATGTCGTCCAGAAGAGAGGTTCCCGTCGTTATCCCAATGAACGATCGATAAGCGACTGAACCCATCGCGGGATAATTCTTGTTCGGCTCGGATCTATTCGGTTGGGCCTTATAGGCATTGAACTCTGCCTCGTCCTGCTCGCCGTGCACGTCGGTGGCGACCTTGCCGTCCGGAATCAGATTCGCCTTCAAGCTGCGCACAAAGTCGGCTCCAAGGGGCCTGGCGTAATAGGCGCGAGTGGCCTCGGAGTGAATCAGGAAATCCCAAAACAGGACTTTCCGCAGCGGCGTGCCGTTGAGATTGATGAAGTTCGTTTTATTGGACGGACAGTCCGAAATCGAACGGAGATAACGCTCCTCATCTTCGACGGACCGACCGATCATTCCGACCTGCTGCCCGTATTGGTAGAGCGGCGTACCAGGAAGCGGCAGCGCATAGAACACCGCCATGCCCAGCTGCGAGGGCGGCACGCCCTGCATGCGCGCCATGGTGCCAAGAAAAAGCCCGGTTTCCTTGGCCGTTTCGTCAGTCTCGCCTGGATACCCCGCCATCACGGCAAGCGGCGAGAAGATGCCAAGGGAAATACAATGTCTCACGGCCGTATAAACCTGCTCGACCGTGAAACGCTTTTCCATCAGATCCAGGATTTTCTGGCTGCCCGACTCCACGCCAAACTTCAAGCCGGAACAGCCGTGGTCCTGATAAAACTTCGCGTCTTCGTAAGCAACCGAGGTGCAACGAACGCCGCCCGCCGCCCACAGCATGTCGTACTTTTTGAAGGTACGGGCCACGTTGTAGGCATGTTCCTTATCGGAGCCGAAATTTTCGTCGATGATCGAGATAAAGCCGACGTTGTATTTGTCGCGCAGCAGCTTCAGCTGCTCATCAAGAGTGGTGACACTGTTGATCATATAGCCCTTGGTCGAGCGTTGGCAAAAAGTACAACGCGCAACGCAACCCTTGGTGGTCCAGAGCGAAGCGACCTTGGGACGACGCGTGGGCTCGTGCGTCCGTACGTCGGTCATGAACCATGAGCAGGTGCGGCCTTCTTTAAAGTAGTTATTGAACATTTCGGGCCGGCTTCTGAGCCCCATGAACAGAATTTCGTAATCAGGATAGGGATTTTCAGAGGCGGGAATTTTTTCGGGATATCCGTTGAAAATCATTTCCTCTCTGGTGTCGAGATAAGTCAGGCCTTTGATCTTCGACAGCTCTTCGTAGTTCCAGGCGCGACCGAACTTTTCGGTATATTTCAGAAACTCAACCCAGGGGTTCTCGCCATCGCTCTGAACGCAAAGGTCGACTTCGGTCTTGCGCAAAACGACATTGGCGGAAACGGCAAGCCCGCCACCGCAAACGATCCAGGCGTCGGGACAAACTTCGCGCACCAGAAGCGACAGCCGTTTTACTTGAAGATAGGTGGTCGAAACGGTTGCGCTAAGCCCGACTACGGTCGGCTGGGCCGCACGAACGGCGGCCTGAACCTCTTCGTCACTCGCCTGCAGCATGTCGATATCGAAAAAGTCGACCTGATCGCGCGTATAGCCGTGGCGTTCCATCCACTTGATCAGCGAGACAATGGCAATCTTGGGGATGATCGGGGCGTCAGAAAGGGTGCGCGACAATCCAATGTCCAGCGGCACTGACAGCAATAATGCTTTCATAAAAACGACCCTCCCATGGAAACGAATAGGGCATCAAACCCCGGGTAATTATGTGATAAATTACGAGGTTTTACAAGTCTGTTTCCCGGATTCGGGGTCAGATGGTGGTTGTTTTTCGCCCCCCCCTATGCTTAACTCAACGGGCTAGACTATGACAATAACTAGGGAATTCTGCTTAACGAAGATCGTCGCTTATATCCGGGACAACTATGTTGCCGATGCCGGGCTTTTCTTGCCCATGGATAGCTCTTTGTTGGAGGCCGGCATTCTTGACTCCTATGCAGTCGTCGAGCTGATCACCTACCTTGAAGCCGAGTTTGACCTCAGAATCCCGGAAGAAGACTTTACCAAAGAGAAGCTGGGTTCCATTCAAAAGATGGCCGATTATGTGGTCACTCATAAACTGCCGGCGGGCGCCCAATGACCAGCAGCCTCAAACTTTGCGCGAAGTGCGTGCTTCCTTCGACCTTCCCGAACATTACTTTCGACCAGGAGTCGGTTTGCAACTTCTGCCGTAAACAGGAAACGATCGACTATCGCAAGTTTGACGCCACCCAGAAGCTCGAATTTGACGAGACGCTCCAGCGCAACAAGGGTGTGTATCAGTACGACGCCATCTGCTGCTATAGCGGCGGCAAAGATTCGACTTACATGCTGAAGATGATGATTCAGGACATGGGCTTGAACGTACTCGCCTATACGCTCGACAACGGCTTCATCACCGAGCAATCCAAACAGAACATCAAGAAGGTCACCACGGCGCTGAGCGTCGACCATGTCTTCTATTCGCCCTCACCAGCCTTCATGAAGAAGATGTACGTCGAGTCCATGCTGGGCGAGCTCAACAAAAACCGCGGCAGCTACAAGACCCGCATCAGCGACGCCTGTCTTTCGTGCATTTCGCTGGTAAACACGCATGCCGCGCGCATGGCGCTGCAAATGCGGATACCCATGATTTTCGCGGGTTTTACCCCGGGCCAGATTCCGCGCGCGGTTATCAAGAACGGCTATCGGCATTACAAGGAAACCTGGGAAACTCAAAAAGACCACTTCATGAAGACTCTCGGCTCCGAAGCCGATCGCTTCCTGAATCTGCGCGAAGACGGCATGGACATCTGCCAGATGTCGCCGTTTCTGGTTTATGAGAAGTCAGAGAAGGAAATTCTCGACTCCATTCGTTCGCTGGGCTGGATCTATCCTGAAAACCTGGATGGCTGCTCGTCGAACTGCGCGCTCAACGCCGTGGGCAACCTTTGTCATGAAAAGAAATTCGGCTTTCACCCCTATGCCTTCGAGCTGAGCCAGCTGATTCGCAAGAACCTGCTCGATCGCGACGAGGCGCTGGCAAAGCTGAGCGCAAACGTTAACGACCAATCGCTGGAGGAGACTCTGGAAAAGTTGGGGCTTTCGCGCGCTGACCTCGAGAAGCTCGCGTCACCCCGGCCCTGAGCACCAACACGATGTGTGGAATCGCCGGGATAGTATCCTCGAACAAACCGCTGGATGTAAGGCTGGGAATGGAGATGCTGAGCCAGCTTACCCATCGCGGGCCCGACGATGGTTATCTGTACGCCGAACCCAACGTCCTGCTGGGGGCCCGACGGCTGGCCATCGTCAATGTCGAACATGGCTC
>JACQAW010000097.1 GCA_016194725.1 Deltaproteobacteria bacterium | reverse complement strand
GTGGGAATGACCACGCACGCATCTGCAACCTTCGCGGTATAGCCCCCGTCGCGTCCGACGATTCCAAATACTTTTGCTTTGGCGTCTTTGGATGTCTTAAGACCGTTGACCAGGCTGACGGACACGTTTTTTTCAAGATTTCCGCCGCCCACCGAAAAAACGAGCACCGCATCTTTGGCGCTGATGCGTGAAACCTTGAGCCACGCCGAAAAAACCGTATCCCAGCCTTCATCGTTCACGCGAGCCGTGAGCTCGGAAACGTTGTCAGTGGGCGCATAGGCTTCAAAGCCACAGATTTTACGAAAGTCATTCACCGCGTGCCCGGCATGTCCGGCCGAGCCTCCCACGCCCAGTATGAACAGGCGCCCGCCGCCATCGCGCACGGCGGCCAGCCCGACCGCCAATGCCTCAACTGCGGCTGCCTCGAGGGTTTTTAGGATCTGCTGGCTTTCTTCAAGATAAGTTTTTGAAAAGCTCATGACGTCCTTAAAGTTTGAAGCCCGCTTTGGTGGCATCCTGAAAAAACATTTTCACTGTATCCAATGAATACTCGCCCAGGTCTTTGCCCCGCAACGCGAGCTTTTTGAGCAGCTCGTCGGTACAGGTGATGATATGGCAGCCGCACTCCTCGGCCTGATAAATATTCAGCACCTCGCGTGGACTGGCCCACAGAATCTTCGCCTTGGGAAACGCCCGATACCGCTCAACAGCCCGCCGCATAATGGGCACGGGGTCCAGACCGGTATCGGCGATTCGTCCGGCAAAAATGGAAACAATGACGTCGTCAGCGGGCTTGAGCAGCTCACGAAGCCCGTCGATCTGCGCGTTGGTCAGAATGGCCGTGACGTTGAGCTTCAGGCCCTGGTCAAAAAGCCGTCGCACCAGCGGCAGCGCCGACTGGCCCTGAGTATTGGTAATGGGAATCTTGATGTAAACGTTATCGCCCCACGAGCCAATGAGCTTTGCCTGGCGCTCCATTTCGGAAAATTCGTCGGCGAACACCTCGAAGGAAATCGGCAGGTCTTTGATTTCAGCCAGGATCGTTTTCGCGAAAGCGGGATAGTCGCGGATGCCGGCCTTGGCCATGAGCGTTGGATTCGTCGTAAAACCACGCGGCACGCCACTGCGATACTGCCTGATCATATCTCCGGCGACAGCCCCATCAGCATAAACCGCGATCGATATCGGCCTCATGCGGCCATCTAAGCATATTCATGGGGAAACTTCACATGTTTTTCGGATCATCTCGTGCTAATTTCAAGCGATGGGTTCGCTGGAATTGTCGATCCTGATCCCCACCTATAACGAAGGCGACATCATCGAAGAAACGCTGCGGAAAATAGCCGCAGCGCTGGGCCCTGTGCTGTCAGCAAAAACCGAGGTGCTGGTAGTCGACGATGGCACTGACCAGCTCGTCGAAGTCGTGCAGAAGTCCAAATCGGGCATGGGCTTTCGCGCCATCGAGGTGCTGCGCAACTCGCCGCCCCTGGGCAAGGGCCGGTCGCTGGCCCGCGGTTTTGAACGCGCGCGGGGACTGGTAGTGGGATTTTTGGACGCCGACCTTTCCACCCCGCCCTCTTATATTCTGACGGCCTTTGACAAGATCAGCAACGACCAGACCGACGTTTTCATTGGCTCGCGCAGGCACGCCGACTCGCGGGTGACGCGCGAGCAATCGGCGATCAAAGACGTGCTGGGCGATGCGCTGAGCCGCGCGGTGAACTCGTTCATCTTCAGCGGCGGCACGAAGTATCGCGACACCCAGTGCGGCTTCAAGTTTTTCAAGAATGCCCTGGCCAAAGTGCTGTACCAGGACCTGGTCGCGGGTGACGGGCTGACTGATATCGAGATCCTGATTCGCGCCAATGTCTTAATGTTGCGCGTAACCGAGCTGGGCGTGGTTTGGAGCGATGTGCGCGAAAGCAAGCGTTCGCTGAGGCGCATCTTGTGGGGCGAGCTGAAATCGATCGGCGCCATCGTGCTGCACTACAAACTTTTTTCAGAAACGCAGGCCAGAAAGCTGAAGCTCGCAGCGGAGAAAATTCACTCATGAAAATACTCGTCACCGGAGCCGCGGGTTTCATTGGCAGCAATCTTTGCGACTATCTTCTGACCCAGGGCGCGCAGGTCGCAGGGGTGGACAACTTCAGCACCGGCCACCGTGAGTTCCTGGCGCAGGCCACGGCCCACAAGAAATTCGAATTTCATGAAGTGGACCTGCTCGACTTCGAGCGCACGCGCGAAACGCTTGCAGCCTTCACTCCCGAAACCGTCGTACATCTGGCCGCCAATGCCGACGTGCGCTTTGGCCTGCAGCACCCGCGTAAAGACCTGGATCAGGGAACGGTCGTGACTTTCAACGTGCTCGAAAGCGCGCGCCTGGCCGGGGTGAAAAAATTCGCGTTTGCCAGCACAGGCTCGGTGTATGGCGAGCCCGTAATTTTTCCCACGCCCGAAACCTGCCCTTTTCCCGTGCAAACCAGCCTGTACGCCGCAGCCAAGCTGGCAGCCGAGGGGCTGATTGCCGCCTACGCCGAGGGCTATGGCATGAAGGGGTACATTTTTCGTTTCGTGTCGATATTGGGCGATCGCTACTCGCATGGCCATGTGTTTGACTTCGCCAATAAGTTGCATGCAAATTCCGCAAACATCGAGGTGCTCGGGGACGGCAAGCAAACCAAAGCGTATCTGCATGTGAGCGACTGCGTGGCCGCGATATGGCATGTCTTGGGCAGTTGTAATGAGAAGGTGAATCTTTTTAACCTGGGCCCCGACGAGTACATCACCGTGGATCAGTCGCTCGACATCATCTGCAAGGTCATGGGCATGCACCCCAAGCGCCAGTACACGGGCGGCAAGCGGGGCTGGACCGGCGACAGCCCTTTTATCTTTTTGGACTGCGCGCGCCTCAAGGCAACCGGCTGGAAAGCCCGGAAGACCATTTCCGAGAGCGTCGAACTCACCATTCGCTACCTGCTCGGCAACGACTGGCTATTGAAACGGAGATGAGGCATTGAATAACATGATAATCACCCGAGCACCTTTGCGGCTCACCTTTGGCGGCGGTGGCACCGACCTGCCCAGCTATTACCGCAAGTTCGGCGGCGAGCTGGTTTCGGCCGCGATCGACAAATACATCTACATCGCGATTCACCGCACGTTTTCGAAGGAATTCATCATCAAATATTCCCAGTACGAACGCGTGGCCACGGCCAAAGACGTCAAACACCCCATCATTCGCGAAATCCTCACGCGCCACCAAGTCGAGCCGCAGCTCGAAATCATCAGCCTGGCCGACATCCCTGACGGCACGGGCCTGGGGTCGTCCGGAGCCTTCAGCGTGGCGCTGCTCAAAGCCATTTCATTTTACCAGCGCCAGCCCGTGCTGACCGAGCAGCTGGCGCAGGAAGCGTGCGACATCGAAATCAATGCGCTTAGCCAGCCTGTCGGAAAACAGGATCAGTACGCCGCGGCCTTTGGCGGCATCACCCGCTTCATCTTTCATAAAGACGATTCGGTCGAGGTAGCGCCCGTCAAGCTGTCGTCAGAAGCGCTGCTGAATCTGGAATACGATCTGTTACTCTTTTTCACGGGCTTTAGCCGCAGCGCCGGCACCGTGCTGTCCGAGCAGAAGCAGAAGTCGGAGTCGATGGACAAGGCCATGCTGGCCAACCTGCACTTCACCAAAGAGCTGGGCACCGCTTCGTTTAAGGCGCTCGAAGAAGGCAATATGAGCGAGTTCGCCCGCCTGATGGACGTACATTGGGAAAACAAGCGCCAGCGCACCGCGGGCATGAGCAAGTCGGCCATCGACCAGGCATATCAGGCCGCCAAGGACAACGGGGCGCTGGGCGGCAAGCTGATTGGCGCGGGCGGCGGCGGATTTTTGATGTTCTACACCAAACAGCACGAAGCCCTGCGCGCGGCCATGGCTAAAGAAGGCCTGGACGAGGTGCGCTTCAAATTTGACTTCGAAGGCGTAAAGGCCGTTACGGTATGAAGGGCGAATCGGCAAAATCGAAAAAACGAGTACTGGTCACCGGAGCCGGACGCGGAATTGGCCGTGCCATTGCGCTGGCGCTGGTGCAGGAAGGTTACCTCGTCAGCGGCTGCGCGCGCACGCGCTCCGAGCTGGAGGAAACAGCGGCACTTTCCCAAAATCAAATTCGCACTGCCCAGATCGACGTCAGCCAGCCCGGTCAGGTCGAGCAATGGATTGCCAAAGAAACATCGTCTGCTAACGACCCCTGGGGACTGGTAACTGCTGCCGGCATTCACGGGGCCATTGGGCCGTTTCTGGACACGCAGTGGGAAGAATGGAAATCGGCCACTGAGGTGAACCTGTACGGCACGGCGATCGCGGTGCAAAGTTTTGCGCGCGAGCTGGTGCGCAGAAAAACACCGGGCCGCATCGTGCTGCTTTCGGGCGGCGGCGCCACGCGCGCCATAGAAAACATGACGGCCTACTGCGCGTCCAAATCAGCCGTGGTGCGCTTTGGCGAAACCATGGCCGAAGAGCTGCGCCCATTCGGCATTTCCGTAAACAGTATCGCGCCGGGCGCGGTGAACACGGCACTGACTCAAACCATCGTGCAAGCCGGTCCCGAGAAAAGCGGCAAAGCGCTTTACGAAAGCGCGCTCAAGCAAACGCGGGGGCCCGGCGTGCCGGTTGACAAGGCCGCAAGTCTGGTGAGCTATCTGATGAGCGAGGTTTCGGCGCCGGTTAGCGGCCGCCTGATCGCGGCGGTTTGGGACGACTGGGCCCACCTGCACGAGAACAAAACCATTCTCGAAAGCTCCGACTATTACAAGCTGCGTCGCCACATCCCCCCCGATGAGGCGGTAAAATGAAAATCGCACTTTTTGGCGCGGGCCTGATTGGAAAAAAACGCGGTGTGCAGCTGGGGGACCACGAGCTGCTGGGACTTCATGACCCCGACCACGCGCGCGCTGACTCTTTGGCAAAAGACCTCAAAGCCAAAGTTTTCGATTCCGAAGACGCGCTGCTGGCCACCGACGCAGAAATTGCAATCGTAGCCGTGACCAACCACCAGCTGGCGCCCCTGGCGCAGAAATGCCTGAGGGCCGGCAAACACCTGCTTCTGGAAAAGCCCGCGGCTATGTCGGTGGACCAGCTTGATGAGCTGGTGAAGGCCGCGGCACTCGCAAAACGCGCGGTGAAGGTGGGCTTCAATCATCGTTTTCACCCGGCCGTACTCAAGATGCGCGAGCTGGTCGACGCGGGCAAGCTGGGGCCACTCATGTTTCTGCGCGCCCGCTACGGCCACGGCGGCAGGCTGGGCATGGAGAAAGAATGGCGCATGAATGCCCAGCTCAGCGGTGGCGGCGAGCTGCTCGACCAGGGGGTGCACCTGCTTGATCTGACCCACTCCTTCTTCGGGCCGCTGCCGCTGCAGTCGTCCTTTGTTACGACTTCGTACTGGGACACTCAGGTGGACGACAACGCGGTGCTGACCCTGGCCGGAGAAAAAACCTGGGCTACGTTTCATGTGAGCTGCTCGGAATGGAAAAACACATTTTCGCTCGAGCTCTACGGCCGCGCAGGCAAGGCGCACATCAGCGGCCTGGGCGGCTCGTATGGCAAAGAGCGGCTCACGTACTACAAAATGCTCCCCCAGCTGGGTCCGCCCGAAGCCGAGGTTTTTGACTTCGACGCCGCTGACCGCTCGTGGCAGCTCGATCTTCAAAACCTGGTCGACCACATTTCGAAAAAGTCGCCGCTGCTGGGCGATCTGAGTTCCGCGCGTTACTGCCTGGAGCGAGTTCGCGAGGCTTACGTGGTCAATGGGTTCAAAGGCCTGCCATGCAGTGTGTGATTCTGGCGGGCGGCCTGGGCACGCGCATGAAGTCGGTGGCCGGCGAGCTGCCCAAGGCGCTGCTGCCCGTGGGGCCGCAAACTTTCGTGGAATGGCAGCTGCAGTGGCTCAGGCGCCGCGGTGTAACCCAGGCCGTGCTGGCGCTGGGTTTTGGGGGCGAGCAAATTCGCGCACATCTGGAAAAGGTCGATAAATCCAAATTTCCCCGGCTTGAATTCCGCTTCGATGGCAAACAAAACCTCGGCACGGGCGGCGCCCTCAGGAATGTGGCCGATGTGCTTGCAGACGATTTCCTGGTCACGTATGGCGACTCGTTTCTGCCATTTGACGTCGCCGGTTTTTTCAAAACCCACCTGGCCCTGGGCTTGGGCGCGACCATGTCGATTTACCGCAACAAGAATGCCGGCGACTCGAGCAACATCGTTTACAAGGGCGGCAGGATCTTGACGTATGACAAGGTCAACCGCGGCGCCGACATGGAGTACATCGATTACGGCATGCTGGCGCTCAAGAAAACTTATCTGCTGGCGCACTCCCCCGCGATTGCCCAGGCCTTTGACCTGGCCGTTTTTCTGGGCCAGGCCTGTACCGCCAACCAGCTGGCGGCGGTGGTTGCGACTGAAATATTTTTCGAAGTGGGCTCACCTCAGGGCTACCGGCGCTTTTGCGAGTTCCTGGCCCAAAAAGGCCATGACCTTGCCCGCATCTCGTAAACTTCTTTGGCCACTGCTGCTTTTTTCCGCCCTTGCCGTGGCCGCCTGCTGGCCACTGCTGACGAATCTGCATAACCTGGGTTTTCACGACGATTGGGACCAGCATTTTCTTTATCTGGCCGTCCCCATCGATACGGTGAGCCGATATTTCGAATGGCCTTCGTGGAACCCCTACGAGTTTGGCGGCAATCCGTTATTCGGCCATCCGGAAAACCGTTTCTTGTCTCCCTTCACCCCGCTGTATTTCGCCTTGGGCCCGGTGATTGCCGTAAAGCTGGAATTCGCCGGTCATCTGCTTATCGCCATGCTGGGTACCTTCGCACTGGCGCGCCATTTTAAGCTGACTAGGCCTTCGAGCATATTGGCTGCCTCGGTATTTGCCCTGGGCCAGTCGCACCTGGTGCAATTTCGCGAAGGCCATGCGTGGTTCATGGCTTTCGCCTATCTGCCGCTGGCGGTGCTTTTTTTCCTGCGTTCACTTGCGAGTCCGCGCAACATTCCAATGGTCGCCGCAGCATTGGCGCTGATGGTGTTCGAGGGTGGAATCTACTCGGCGCCCCTGACTCTTTTGGCGCTGGGCTTCTTATTGGCCCTGGCGAGCGCGGCCGCACGCAGATC
>JACQAW010000403.1 GCA_016194725.1 Deltaproteobacteria bacterium | reverse complement strand
CGGGCAAAGCCCTGAAGCTGATACCCACCGACGTTGGCCGCTCCATTGGCGATATCAAGCCGAATATCCAGGCGCCCGACCTGGACCAGCTGGTGCAGGAGGTCATGGAGTCGATGACCGTAAAGGACGTTGAGGCCCAGGACAAGCAGGGGTACTGGTACCATCTGCAAGTCAGGCCTTACCGCACGGCCGACAACAAGATTGACGGCGCGGTCATCGCGCTGCTGGACATCGACTCGCTCAAACGCAATGCCGAGGCCTTGAAGGCCGCGGCCGAAGAGATAAAGAAAGCCCGCGATGACGCGGCTACCATTATCGAGTCCCAGCCGATTCCACTGCTGGTTGTTGATTCCCGGAAGCGCGTGAAGCTGGCTAACGAAATTTTTTACGAGAAATTCCAGGTATCGCCCGGCGAAACCCTGGACAGGCTGGTAACCGATCTGGGCTCAGGACAGTGGAAAGTTCCGGCGTTGGAAAAACTGATCGACCTGACGCTGACTCGTGGCGAGAAATTCCAGGGCTTCGAGGTGGACCACGAGTTTCCCCGAATCGGGCACAAGGTCATGCTGCTCAGCTCGCGAAAGGTGCAGCTGGCCGGGTCGGGCGAAATCGCCGCGCTGCTGGCCATTGAAGACATGACCGCGCGTCACCGCATCGAGCGGGCGCTGAAGAACTCGGAGGAAAAATACCGAAGCCTGATTGCAAACGCCCACGACGGCATCGTCATTGTCGGCGAAAACGGGAAGATCGAATTCGCCAATCGCCAGGCCGAAACGATGTTCGGCTACACGCCCGGGGAATTCTTGAACCAGCCGGTGGAGCTGCTGGTGCCGGACAGGCACAGGAAGAGTTATCAAAGTTTCCGCAACCGGTATTTCGAGCAGGCCGTAGCCAAGGAAATGGGACCCGGTATCGACCTCTATGGGAAACGCAAGGATGGCACAGAGATCGCGGTCGATGTTTCGCTGAGCCCGACAAAAACGAATGGAGTTCTGTGTGTGACCGCGATTGTGCGCGACATTTCAGAGCGAAAGGAAGTCGAAAGGGGGCGCGCCGAGCTGCTGCTCAAGGAGCAGCGGGCCAGCGCCGTCAAAGATGAGTTCCTGGCCACTCTTTCGCACGAGCTGCGCACGCCTTTGACGACCATTTTGTCCTGGTCGCAGATGATTCGCACGGGCAAGCTGGATGCCGAAAAAACCAGGCATGGAGTCGAGATCATCGAGCAAAGCGCCAAGGCGCAGGGACAGCTGATCGATGATCTGCTGGATATTTCCAGGATTCAGGCGGGAAAGCTGAATCTGTCGATCCAGAAAATCGACCCGGGCAAAATCATCTCGGCCGCGCTGGACTCGACCCGCAACCTTGCTGCGGCGAAATCGATTCAGATCGAAACCGACATCGCGTCTTCGGTAGGTCAAATCTATGCCGACCCCTCGCGGTTGCAGCAGATCATCTGGAATCTGGTCACGAACTCGATCAAATTCTCCGCCAACAAGGGCCGTGTCTGGGTCGAAGTTCAGCGTGTCAGTGCGGGTGGCGAAGACTGCGTGGTCATTGAGATTCGGGACAACGGAAAGGGAATCAAAGCCGAGTTCGTGCCGGTGATTTTCGAGCGTTTCACCCAGGTGGACAGCAGCAGCACCCGCACCTACGGCGGCCTGGGCCTGGGGCTGGCGATCGTGAAAAAACTCGTCGAAATGCATGGGGGAAAAGTGGAGGTGGAGAGCCCGGGCGAAGGCAAAGGCGCCACGTTCACGGTGACGTTGCCGGCAAAGCCGGTGGTAAAACCCGAAGCGTCCGCAAGCAAGGCCGAGACCGAAGCCCAGGCCATGGCTGATGCAACCTTGGAAGGGTTGCGAATTCTGCTGGTTGACGATGAAGCAAATGCGCGCGAGGTTTTTTCGTTCATGCTGCAGTCATTTGGGGGGGAAGTCAAAACCGCTGCTTCTGCCGCCGAGGCCTTGGAGCGTTTTAATGAGTTCAAACCCGATGTCGTGGTAAGCGATATCGCCATGCCGCTCGAGGATGGCTATAGCCTCGTTTCGAAAATCAGGGCGCTCAAATCAAAACGCAGAAATACGCCGGCGCTTGCGCTGACCGCCTATGCCGCCCGTGAAGACGTTCAGCGTGCGTATAAGGCCGGCTTTCAGGCGCATGTGGCCAAGCCCGTCGAAGCGAACAAGCTGGCGCTGGCCATCGCCAAAATCGTCGGTCGCAAGTAAGCTGACATTTGTGGCCAGATCTGTTAGAATTAAACAGTGATAACCGACTACAAGAAAGAGTTCGCCCGCATAAATTCGCTGCTGCTGGCCGACTCTTACAAGGCGGCGCAGACGGAGCTGCAAAGACTGCTTAAAAAGAAGCTGCCGCGTGAGGCCCTGGCAACGGCCGCAAATCTGGTGCGCCGCGCGCGTTGGCCCGAAAAGGCCGTGCAGCTTCTGCACGGCGTGGTGCGCCCTGAAAGGGGACGGCTGGCCCGGATGCCTGCTGATGATTTTGAAAAAGCCGAGTTCGGCGCATCCTTGCGGGCAATCGGCGCGCTCAATGAGGCCGTTGAAGTATTGGCTGAAATAAGTCATGCCCGTTTTCCAAGGGCAGGCGTTTATCTGGGCATCGCCCATATCGTGCGGTGGGATGCCGAGGCCGCGCTTCCCGTGCTGGAGCGCGCGTTGGCCAGCTCGAAAGCCCGACAGTTCGAGCATACGCTGGGCCGCGTGTATCTGGGCATTGCCTTGTCTTATACCGGCAGGCACATGCAGCGTGCCGAAGAGGTGCTTGTCGAGGTGCTGGCAGCCAGCGAAAATGAAGAGCAGCGATTGGTGCGGCAGGCGGCGCTCGAGGCGCTGGCCATGCATTTTACCGAACAACGTGCTTACGCCAGGGCAAACGGCTATCTGAACCAGCTTGAAAAGCTGTCGACCTCCGATGGCGACCCCGTTTTTCACCTGCTGGTCGAGCAGTGGCGTTGCGTGGCCGGGCTTGCCAAAAATTCCGGCGACGCGAACGTCCGACGACGCCTGGGCAAAGTTCGCGAGGCCTTTTGCAAGGCAAACCAGTGGGAGCGCGCGCGCGGCTGCGATTTTTACTCGGCGCTGGCGCGGGATGACTGCAAAGCGTTGCGCGAGCTTTACTTCAGCAGCAGCTACGTTGGTTTTCGCGGACGCCTGAGTGCCGCCATGGCAAAGCGGGGCCAGAGCGGCTTGCCGGCGGAGTATCGTTGGAACGTGCCCGCGGAAGGCTCTCGAATCGCTGGCGGCGCGGCGCGGGTGCTCGAGCTGGGTGTCCCCGGTTTTGGCTCGCGCATGCCCGAGCGCATCTTGCAGGCTCTGAGCTCGGACACGTACAAGCCCTTTCGGGTGGCTGAGCTTCACGAGCTGCTGTATCCCGGTGAATATTTCAACCCGCTGTCGTCGCCGGCTCGCATTCATCAGAACGTGCTGCGTACCCGTGGGTGGCTCAAGCTCAAGCAGCTGCCCGCGTTGATCGTGGAAAGAGACGGATATTTCAGCCTGCGCGCGACGGCTCCGCTGGTGCTGGCCCTGGGTGAGGTGTTGAGCAAAGGTACCGAAAAAAGGTCGCGCGGCGAGGTGAGGATCTCGGGCTGCGTTGCAAAGTTGCGAGCCGAGTTCGGGAAAGCTGAATTTTCGGCCGCCCAGGCCGCTCGCGTGCTGGGTGAGTCGCCCCGTTCGGCGCGCAGGCATCTGGGCGCCGCTCGTGAAAAAAGTCTGCTGACGCAGCTTGGCTCTGGCCGCGGAGCTCGATATCTGGTTGTCGAGGCCGGCTAAAGTACGGCGTCTTTACGAAAATTCGTCAGCAGCTGGTCTTTGGCCTCGAAACGCGCCATGAGCCAGCGGGCCAGCTCGTCCTCTTGCATGGGAAGGTTTTCGACCGGAAAGCGCCGTACGTGCAGGTGAACACGCCGGGTTTTGCCACAGAGAAACCGCCACAACGTGGGCACGCCGCCTTCGTAGCCGATAGTGAGGTCGTAAACCGCGACAATCTCGCTGCGCAGCCCAAGCATCGAGGCCGTAAACCCTTTTGTCCGTGGAATGAGCACCTCGCTCGGAACCCGTAACCCATTGGCGCGGGCAAAGGCCTGGCTCTGCGCAAGTTTTTCGGGCGTGTTGCGGGTGCCCTCGACAAATGAAATAAGCCAGAAGGCGATGTGGAGGCCGCGCAGCCGCGAAAAAGTTTTCAGAATCCGGTCGCGGTCTGCCAGCCAGTCGCGCTTCAGAAAAATGCAGTCCAGAAAAAGCATGCCCCAGCCCACGCCCGGCACGTACTTGAGCACGTCTTTGACGAACCATTTCATGTCACCCAGGCGTTCCAGTCGTGCACCCAGCGGAAAAATGGCGACAATATCGGCCATGGACTGGTGGTTGGCCACGACGATGGCGTTTTCCTTCGAGGGAACGTGGTCGCCGGTGAAAATCGTTTCGATGCCGAAGATTTTCTCCGTGCAGAACACGCAGGCGCTCCACCAGGTGTTGGCAAACCAGCGGTTGATCGCGCGAAAGCCGGCGCCTGAAAACGGCAGAACGAGCACGCTGGCCATCTGCAGGAAGTTGATGAGCAGAATGGAAAGAAACAGAAAAACGCTGGCGACTAAGCCTTTCAGAGTGCCGATCAATGGAATCCCCCACGAACGAATACGTCATTATTATACCCCTGTCGCACCTGCGCGGAGCTGACTGAAATTCATGTTAAATATCAGATGCTTATACGATGTCTCGCGGAACAAGGTACAATGATGGGCGGGGGATTCGAGTGAAGGCTGTTATCATCAGATCGCTATGGTTTGCTGCACTGGCGCTGGGCGCTTCAGGGCCCCACTTAATCGAGCCCGCTTTTGCCATTTTCCCGACCGAGAAAAACCAGTTCACGCGCCTGAGTCGCGAGATATTAAACGCTGCCGGCTGCGAAACCTGTATGTCCAATCCGCCTACAGCCGCCGACTGTGCCGCCGCGAAAGGCAAGTTGGACAAGCTTTACTGCGATAGCGAAAACACGATCGTAAATCCCTTCATGGTTTTGACCGGTTTCAGCAAAGCACGCGATGCCGGCACGGTTTCATTGCGCTGCCGTGTTTATCTGCTTGAAAAGGCTTATCGCAGCACGCCCAGCTTGATTGCGGGCGGCCACCTGACGGAAGAGGAGAAGGCGATCGTGCAGTTTGGCGGCGGGCTCCACTTTTTGGCGCGCAATGGCGCATTGGATTGGGGCGCTGGCGCCGGTGACGAGGCAAGTGGCGGGGATGTTAAGTCGTGTTCACCCAACAAGGCGCTCTCGGGGCTTGCGCACGAGGTGGCCACGATACTGGCGCCTGAGCTCAAGGCGGCGCATGACCTGAGCAGCCTGAGCAACAACGGCGACAGCCGACTGACGAATCAATATTGTGCAGCCGTATATTCGGCGTGCAAGCTGGTGGGCGGGCATTCTGAAGCCGTGGGCGGAAAACAGGTTTGCCGCAGCGGCGGCCTTGTGATCGACAGCTCGTGCCTTTCGCTGGGGGTTGCGCAGCGAAAAAGGCTGGCAGGGGCGCTGGTCAAGGTACGCGGACAGGGCGTGGGCTGCCTACGCGACAATTTCCGCGACCCGCAGTTTGGCATGGGTGCCGCGCAAGCCGGCCAGGCGTTATCGGAACATCTGAATTCCACCGGCGCGGTGAATACGCAGGTTTGCTGCGGCAGCAACGGCTGCACCTCTAATTTGAAGTCGGTTTTTGGGCCTTACACGCAGCCGCCTGCGAACAAATATGCCGACATGGTGGCGTTTGCTTATGACTCTGGCGCCAAGGGCAAGGGAATCATCGAGATCTCTGATAATGCGTTAAGCCCGCTTGAGGCCAAGCCCAATGACGAATTTTCCTCGGCCCTGTTTCATGAGTTTTTACACCGCGTAGGGTTGTGCAAGAGCCCGTTTCATAATTTTCCGTCAGGCTCTGTCGCGGCTGCCAATGGAAACTGCCCTGCGTTGGGTGGCGACCGTTTCAAGGCGGATAACGGGGTTTGTGTCCCGACCAACGCCTGTTATGCGGCCTCTCGCGAGCAGAGTATTTATCGCTATGATGCGGTTTATGCGTGTCAGGCGGCTTGTTTTCCCGGTACTGCTTACAATCCCAATACACATGAGCTTTTGAAAGACGGCGAGCTTGCCGAGGCGAGGCAGACTTGCGGCCGATATGCCGGGCATGGGAATTTCACGGGAGCGGATACGATTTCAGATCTTCCGGCTGGCAAGTCGGGGTCGGCTAATCAGCAAAGTAATCTGTGTACTTTTTGGAGTGGAAAAAAATGAGCAATGCAAGAGGTTGGCTGAGGATGTTTTCCGCATGGGGTACGCTTGGTTGTCTTCTGGCGGCTGCGCCTGTTGTCGCGGCTGACGGCATCGGCGCGGGTTACGAAAAGCTGCTGCAAACACGTTTTACCGACGTCGACCTGGGTGCCAGCGGATTCACGCGCAGGTACGACGCGCAAGGTCAGCTGGTCGAAATGGTTTACGTCGATCGCAGGGCCACGCCAGCCGTAACCGAGAAGTTCGAGTTCAGCCATGCCCCCGAAACGCAGGTGCACACGATTTATCATGGCAAGGTGCTGGTCAGCCGCAGCGTTGAGCGTTATTCGGCACCCGGGCAGCTGCGCGAGATCGAGGCGCTTTGGAGCAGCCGTGACGATGGCGTGCTCGATCGCAAGACGCGGACAAGCTACAGCGACCTGCAAGCCAATATCACGGAATACCGCTTGGAGGGGTCGGACTGGAAAGTCATCTCAGAGTCGACTGAATCTTCAGGCCATAGCGCAACTGCCACCGAGTATACCGCCTGCCTGAGCAAGGCCGGGAAGGTCACCGACCCCGCCGCCTGCAGCAAGCTGCTCGACTCGTTTCCCGTGCCGCAGAAGGATCTCAAAGACTTCAGCGCCGTGGCCGTCGAGAACCTGACCTGCCTGGACGGCAACGAGCTGTTTTTACCTAACGGCTACCGCATCGACACGAAGACTTGCGATAAGCGCGATGCGCAGGACGTGATCAAGCGCGCCGCCAACCACGCCGTGGGCGCGCAGCTGTCCTGCCTGGCCAAAGTGAATCCGAAGCTTGCCGACAAGATGGTGCTGACCTTGCTTGCCCGCCGTCCCCTGATCAAGTGTGGCGGTACCACGGAGCGTGTGGGTAACTCGGAGTTTTGCGACAAACCCGATACCGGTTCGAAGTGTGACAAAGAGTACGACCACACCCGCGCAGTATCTAGTGCGTTCTTCTCCGGGAAAAAAGCCGAGAACCTTTATCTGACGGGTGGCGACCCGATGGGCCACGCGGTCAGCGGTGGCAAGGACGACGAGCTGAAGGCTGCCGTGGACAAGGCGAAGATTCAGGTTGATGAGCGCGATCTGGCTGCAACCATTTTCCACGAGACGCTGCACTCGTGCAGTCACCACCACCATAAAGGAAAAGACGTTTTGGCTGGGCCTGACCACGATGCCACGCCACCAAGCTTTGCCGACGCGGTGTATGGCTGTGAGGCCCTGTGTGGGCCGTCGCCTGAAAAGCTTACGCGCGAAGGCTGCCAGGCTTGTGCCACGGCAGAAGGCAACCTGCCCACCCAGGCGGCTCGCGACAAAAGCCCGACCCACAGGGACTGCGCCAAATTTCCCGACGCGGCCACGGTCCGTCAGCTGTATACGGTCCGCTGGGTTGCGGACCAGATGACGTCATGCATCTCGGGTAAGGGCGAGGCCAAGGTATCGGCGTGCGCCGCGCTTACCGGCATGACGCAATTCGCGGCTATTTGCGGCAAGGACGGCAAAATCACCGATGAATCCTGCCAGACCAAGTTAAACATCTGGGCCGCCAAGCAGGTCGTGGCGGCGGCACGGTCGAAGGGTGCTGCTCTGGCGTTCAAATATACGGCCGACTCTTTTTCGAAGGCGCCACCTTACGAGGTGGTGGACGGTGGCATTCGAGTGCCGGCCCAAGTTACCATGAAAATTCCGGGGCTCGAAAATTACAGCGCGCGGCGCTTTGCCAATGCCATCATTCTGGGCTTCTGTGAGTCGGTACGCGCCAAATTTCCGGACTTTAAAATGACGACAGGAGATTTGAATAAAATCGGTGCCGAATATGGCTACGGTCTGTTTCCCGATAATCCGGAGGAATTATATATTCGGAGCGTCAACAGCGGGCAGTGGGCCAAAGGCGGATATCCGTTGGGCGAGATGATCTTTGACTCGAAGTTCATGAAAGAAAATAAAGTTAATCCGTCGCAGCCGATATCTTCGCCGGATTGTCCGAGGTATTTGGATTTGCGCAAGAACGGGTATTACCCTTAACCAATGCAAAGGCCGAATTCACACGGCTTTTACTGCTGGATTTCAAGCCAACACGGTTTTCCGGGAGCGGGTATAATGAAGCGTGGGGACATCAATTCATGCGTGTTGGGGTGATCTACAGTTTCGCCGTATTCGCAGTCGCCATTTTGCTTCAGGCCGGTTTGGAAAAAGCCGTGCGAGCGGAAGACGGTGCGGCCTCGTTTAAGCCATTGGAAATGCCCACGGCCGCGAGCCTGGGTTTTTCGGTCGCGAAATATCGCGTAGGCGAATACACGGGACTGCTGACGCGTGATCTGCTGGACGCCCGAAGTTATGTCTTTGCCACTAATCTTGACGGCTCCCGCAGCCTCGAGCTGGTCGAAACCCTTGGCGGTGCCGCGATTCTTCGCGTGGAACGCGCGGACGGTACGGTCACGATCGAAACTTTCAGGCCGGGTAGGCTGCGACACACTGAAGTTCACAGGCCCGTGGGCGATGAGCTGGAAGAAGTTGAAAGCACCGACTGGCTGCCTGAAGGGCCTCGAAGCGAGAAGTACAGGCTGCAGCTGGCAAAGCTGCGTTCCTGCGCCAGCGATAGCGTAACAGAAGAGCAGGTAAACAAAGTTTTGGCGGCATACGATCCCAAGCTTGCCGGAGCGGCGCTTCGCACCGGTACCGATATCATTGGTCCCTTCAAGCTTTCGGGTGGCTGCGATAGATTCAGGGGCGGGCTGCCGAACCTTGGAAAAATTTTAAACAATGCCGTCTCCAAAGGCATGGCCTGTCTTGCCAAAAACTCGCCCCCGGTGGGCAATCATCCCGTGCGCGCTGATATGGCCCGGCTCTACACGATGCTGGCGTCGGGCAACAAGAAAGACGCCCCACCTACCGCGAACCTGGTTTGCGACGCCAACATCGGCACGGACTGGGCGCAGGGCCT
>JACQAW010000402.1 GCA_016194725.1 Deltaproteobacteria bacterium | reverse complement strand
TCAATAAAAACGGGCCGGGGGGTAAGATGGAAATCATGCTCGTCGCCTGCAAGCGCGCTATTATTGAAGCGTATCAAGCCGTGCTCAAAGATGCGGGCCTGAACGCAAATATCGTGGACATCGATGTGTTTGCGCTTCAGAACACCTTTGAGACGAATTATCCTCCCGATGCCTGTGCAGCGTTGGTCGATATTGGCGCTGCAAGCCTTAAGCTTTCCATCTGCGCCGCCGGACAGCCGGTATTTACCCGAGATTCCGCAATTGGCGGAAAGGCGCTGACCACCGAGATCCAAAAACATCTGAATGTCAGTTACAACGAAGCGGAGCTGCTGAAGATCGACGGTAATTCGCAGGGCCAGGTGCCCCAGGAAGTCTCGGATCTCATGCATGTCATGGCCGAAAATTTTGCTGCTGAAATCAAACGCTCGATGGATTTCTACGGCGCCTCGAATGCCGGCACGCCTCTGACGACGGTTCTGCTTGCCGGCGGCAGCTGCCGCCTGCCGAATCTTACGAAGATGGTCGAAGACGCCGTGGGTTTGCCCGTGCAGCTGCTGAACCCGTTTAACAGCGTGGCCTACGACGAAAGAGTATTTACGCCTGATTACATCAATGCCGTAGCGAGCATGGCCGCCGTGCCAGTGGGATTGGCTTTGCGGGGATTTCCAAAATGATTCGCATAAATTTGGCGAAGAAACAGAGCAAAGGCGGGGCTGGTGGCGGGCTCGACCTCAAGAACCTGAACCTCGCGTCGCTGATGGCCACGCTCAGGGGCGGCGGCGACGGTGAAGGCAAGAAATTCGACATCAACGGCCCCATTCCCAAAACCATGGTGGCTTTTGCTTTGTGCTATTTCGTGAACGACTACCTTGAAGGCGTTAAGACGGATGAGCTCAAGAAGATTGACGTCGAAATTGCAGCCGTGGAAAAAGAAAGGAACGCGATAGTCGCGAAGCTTGCGAAAATCAAAGGCTTCGAGCCGCTGAAAAAGAGCCTCGAAGACGATGAAAGAGCGTTGCGCCTGAAGCTCGATGTCGTGCAGAAGCTGCTTGAGGACCGGTCTGGGCCGGCGAAAATGCTGATGCAGATCACGCAGTCCATTCCGGAAGAAGTCTGGCTGACTAACCTTGCCGTAACCGAGGATGCCGTAAAACTAGGCGGAGCCACTCCAGGCTACAATCAGGTCAGCGATTTCATCAAAGCTTTGAACAGCACGAGTCAGTTCAGCGATATTACCCTTAGTGGAATTCAAGAGGGCACCAATTTAGGAGAGAATGGCCAGCAGAAAGTTCAGAACTTCGACCTGAATGCGAAGCGGAGGCATGGAAATTAATGGAAAATTTCCAAAAACTTCTAGCTCGCTTGCCAATTCTGGCCGTCGGCCTGCTTTATTGCTGCTATCTGGCTTACGATCACTATGACTGGATGAATTCCTCGGCTTCAGAGCTTGGCATGAAAAAGGCGTCGGTGGTTTCGGCGAAGACCGAATTCGAAACGATGAAAAAGAAGCTTTCGTCCGGCGAGGATTTTTTCAAGAATCTCGACGCGATTCGCGAGCGCATCAAAGCGCTGACCCTGCAGCTCGACTCGACTAAGACCTCGCTGAGCGGTGATATCGATATTGCCAACTTCGTGCGCATCATCACCCTCGAGGTAAACAAGCTCAACTTTCAAATCAAGGGTATAAAGCCCGAGCAAGAGAAGAAGCTGGACTATTATGTCGAAGTGCCTTTTATCGTGAACCTGAAAGGCGCCTACGTTCAGATCCTGGTTTTCTTCGACCGGGTATCGAAGTTCCAACAGGTGATACGCATTTCCGATTTCTCGTTGAAACCGACCGGAAATCCATCTTCAAAATTTGTCGAGCTCGATGCAACTGTCAAACTGGTCTCATATAAATATCTGGGCAGTTCGGCCGACGATATTGTGAAATCGGACCGCATGAACGGCAAGGAGCGTGAGCAGTGGAGCAAGTAAGCGAGCTGCTGATCGGCATTGTCGTGTTGCTTGCCGGCATTGGCATCGCCCAGGCGCAACCTACGCCAGGCAGCACTGCCGCAGCCTCGAAGGGTGCTGAAAAAGAGGCCGCCAGCTTTACCATCGAGAACTCCCTGACCATTCGTGATCCATTCCGCAAGCCGCTGCCCCAGGGCAATGGCAACGACCTTTCGGTACCCGAGCTTGAACGCTTTGACCTCGATAAATACAAGCTCGTTGGCGTCATGACGGGCCCCAAGAAGCCCAAGGCTCTGATTGTCGCGCCAGGCGGCAAGATGCACATTATAGACGGGAACACCCGCATCGGTACCAGGCACGGCGTAGTACACCAGATTATGCAGGGTGCGATCTCGGTCGAAGAAAAAGTAGTGAATCTTCTGGGCCAAGAGGAAAGCATCGAGACATTGATTGAAATGAAGGACGAAAATGCGAAAAAGGAATGAGCTATGAAATCATGGATGATTAATTTGCTTTTGGTCGGGGTGCTGGCGGTTTCGGCGTCGGCTCAGGACGCTTCGAAGAAGGCGACCGTGCAAAATCTTGGCTTCGGCTTCGCATCTCCCAAGTCGAAACTTGAAATCACGTTTGACCAGGACGTCACCTTTGAAAAAACCATCTCAGAGGCCGACAAGCAGGTCATTATCGACGTGCCTAACGCATTCATCGGAAAAAAGTGGAATCGCCGCATCGATGCCTCGCAGTTCAAGAGCAACGTCGCGATGATCAGCCCTTATCAGTCTGAAAACCGGGTGCGCGTCACGCTGCAGCTCAAGGAAAACGGTGGCGTGGAGATTTCGCAGGACGGCAAGACGATCACGGTGATGATCGATAACAAGCAGCCTACCGAAAAGTCGGCGGAGATGTCCAAAGACCTGAACGACGCTGAAAAGCAGGCCCCCGCGCCGGATGCTGCCAAAGAAGAGGCGGCAGCGGCCCCTGCTGCCACGCCTGATGCCGCGGGCGCCTCGGGCGGAGGCGACTCGCTTGATGCTTTTTTGAAATCACAGGAAACCCGGGTGTATTCGGGAAAACACATTACTCTGCAAACACAGGACCGCGATCTGAGCGAAGTTTTTCAGCTCATCAGCGATGCCAGCGATTTCAACATTTTACTATCCGACAACGTTAAGGGAAAAGTCGTGCTGAATATGAACGACGTGCCGTGGGACCAGGCGCTCGATATTATTCTGCATTCTTACCGTCTGGCGGCGGAGCGCCAGGGCAACGTCCTGCGAATCACCACGCTGGCGGCCCTGACCGCCGAACGTGAGGCCGAAGCAGCCGCAAAGAAAGTTGTCGATCTCGCGGAGCCGCTGGTCGTTAAAATCTTTCCCCTTTCATACGCGAAGGTCGATGACGTCCGAGCCATAGTGCGCGATTTCATGTCGAAAGATACCGCCACCACCACGACTGGGTCTTTCGGCGCTTTCATTCCGCCGCCGCCCGCGGCCCTGGCCGGCCCCACCACTGCGGCAATAGCGATGCAATTTCCGGGAGGCTCTTTTTATCAAATCGTGAAACCGATCCTACAACCGGGAATTTCACCACTTTCTCACCAAGTAATAATAGTTTTGGGGCGAACTTCAATGATCCAGGCGGTGCGAGTGCGAACTTCGGCGCATTTTCGCCTGCCAGCATTCCCGGGGCAACCGGAGCTGGGTTTGGCTTCATGCCCAAGGCAGGGTTGTTGCCGGGCATCAGCGAAATTGGCGCTTTCATCAGTCTTGTCGAGACCGAATCCAGCTCGAGGGTAATCGCCAGCCCGCGCGTTGTGACGCAGAACAAGGAAACAGCCAGCATCAGCTCGGGTCAAACCATCTTTGTTGGCGGTGTAGGGGGAGCCCAAAACGCGATCAACGCAAACCTGAATCTTGCTGTTACGCCACAGGTAACCAATGATGGGGCGATTTTGTTGAAGATCTCGTTTACGAACGATGTTCCCGAGGCGAATCCGGCAATCGCCGGCTCAGTAACTATTGATTCGAAAAGTATCACGACCAGCGTAGTCGTGGACAGTGGCGGCACGATTGTGATTGGGGGAGTCTATTCCAGTAACTCGACGAATACGGAAGCCGGCATTCCCATACTGCGCAACCTTCCCATCATCGGTCCGTTTTTTGGTAGCAAGACCAAAAGTTTAAAAAAGGATGAGCTTTTTATCTTCATCACTCCCCGGGTACTTAATGATAAGGAATCTGGCATAAAGAGCTAGGTTCCAAGCAGGAGAGCAATGTGTTGCGTTATCTAGATGCCGGTGAATCCCATGGTCCGGCTCTTACCGCGATTGTTGATGGCTTTCCGGCGGGCGTAAAGCTTTCGCAGGATCGTATGAACGAGCTGCTGGCGTGCCGCCAGCAAGGCTATGGCCGCGGCAATCGGCAGAAGATAGAAAAGGACCGGGTCGAAATCCAGTCGGGGGTGCGCCATGGCGTGACACTTGGTTCGCCGATAACCCTGCGCATTCCCAATCGTGATTGGGCCAACTGGGAATCCGCGATGAATCCTTGGGACGTGCTGGCCGACGATGCGGGTGGGCGTGCAAAGAAAATCGATCGCCCGCGGCCCGGGCATGCCGATCTGGTGGGTGTGCTCAAATATAAATTCGACGACGTTCGAAATGCGCTTGAGCGGGCCAGTGCTCGTCATACAGCCATTCGATCGGCCATTGGCGCGCTTTGCTATGAATTTCTGCTTCCGCTGGGGGTGCGGGGCGCGGGTTTCGTTACCGCGGTCGGCTCTGAGTTCGCGAGTCCCGAAAACATCGATTTTGGTTCGATAGCCAAGCTTGAAAAGGCCATTGCCACGTCTCAACTCAGATGCCCCGATGCCGCGGCCGAGCGGAAGATGATAGAGCTAATCACGCTCTGCAAGACCCAGGGCGACAGCCTGGGTGGCGTGATCGAGGTGTGGTTCGAAGGTTTGGTGTCGGGGCTCGGAACCTACTCGCAATGGGACAGAAGACTCGACGGACGCCTGGCACAGGCGCTCATGAGCATCCAGGCCTTCAAGGGCGTGGAAATCGGGGCTGGCTTTCGTTATGCGGCAAGCCGCGGCAGCCAGAGCCACGACGAGATCGTCATCAAGGAGGGGCATATCGCGCGCGCTGGAAACAACTCGGGTGGGCTAGAGGCGGGAATGACGAATGGCGAGCGCCTGGTGGTTCGCGCGGGCATGAAACCTCTGCCGACGCTCGTCAAGGCGCTGGCCTCGGTAAATCTAAAGTCCAAGAAAGTCGAAAAAGCCACGGTCGAGCGCACGGACGTGTGCGCGATTGCCGCGGCCAGCATAGTAGGGTTTTCTGTTACCGCGATTGCACTTGCCGAGGTGTATCTCGAAAAATTCGGGAATGACCAGATGGACGATATTGTCGACTCCTTGAACCGCTATCGCGATCGCACTGACAAAGTGCTTAGGTGCTGAATGCCAGCTGCTAGCCGCAAAATCCAGGTTCGAATCAAATGCGACGACAAAACCTATCCGGTCGTCGTGTGCGCCAAAAGCGCTGCCGCCGACCTTGACAAAGTTTTCAAAGGCCTCGGATTGTTCGAAAGCCGGGGCCCCATGGGGCGACTGCGGCGCCGGGCCTGCATCTTGATCGACGATGGATTTGCGCATGCCCGTCCGGATGCCGTACGAGCGATAAAAAAACTTTTTTCACCCGGCGAAAATTTAATTATCAAGGTACCCGGAGCCGAGACCTCCAAATCCTTTCATAGGGCCGAAAAGATTCTGGGACAGATGATTTCGCACGGGTTGCGCCGCAACGATCTGTGCATCGCGGTGGGCGGCGGCGTGGTTGGCGATCTTGGCGGATTTGTCGCTAGCCTTTACCACCGTGGCATCGATGTGGTGCACATCCCGACCACCTTTCTTGCCATGGTCGACAGCAGTATTGGGGGCAAAACGGCGGTAAACCATACTGATGGCAAAAATCTGATTGGCACGTTTCACCAGCCCGCGGCTGTCATTGCGGTGCTCGATTTTCTGGAAAGCCTTTCGGATTTTGATTTCCTGAGTGGCATTGGCGAGGTGTTCAAATACGCGGCGGGGTTCAGCCCCGGGTTGTTTCGTTACCTGGACCGCAATGCAACGCGGGTACTGGATCGAGATCCGGAAGTATTGACGCACATTCTACTTGAAAGCGTGCGCATCAAAGCCGAAGTCGTGCGTCGAGACGAGCGTGAAACCGGAGTCGCGGGCCTGCATCTGGGCCGGTCGAAGTTTGGCGATCGACGGCTTTTGAACCTCGGCCACACCATTGGGCACGGCATCGAAAAGGCTTATTCGATGCCGCATGGCCTGGCCGTCGCGGTCGGAGTCACTTTGGCCGCAAAATTGAGCGCAAAGGTGAAATTATGTCCCCTTCGGTGTTACGATGAGATCATGAGCCTTGGTACCAAGCTGTCCCTGCAGACAGAAGCCGATTTGCACTGGAGCCTCAAGGACGTGCTTCCTTACGTCCGTCGCGACAAAAAGCTCGTCGGCAATCATCTGCAATTCGTCTGTCTAAAAGACGTGGGGCACGCGGTAGTGCGCCTTACAAAACTGGATGAACTCGAGCTTCTGGAGGATTGAGAGTGGCCGCCTCGACGCCCACATCGAAGTATCCGCCCCTGCTGCTGAAATATCTCAAGATGTTTCAGGACGACCCGAAGTCGAGAATCTTCGCGCCGCTCGCCGAGTCGTATCGAAAAATAGGCCTGATCGATCAGGCCATCGAAATTTGCCAGGAAGGGCTGAGCGCAAACCCCGACTTCATGGGTGGAAAAGTGGCGCTCGCGCGGGCTTTTTACGACAAGAAGATGCACGTGCAGGTGCGCGAAACGCTGATGGCGGTGATAGACAAAATTCCGGACAATCTCATTGCGCAGCGGCTGCTGGCAGATTCCTGTCTTGTGCTGGGGTATGTTCACGAGGCCTTGGCGTCGTATAAAATGCTGCTTTATTTCAGCCCGAATGATCGCGAAGTGGCGGGCCTGGTGCAGGAGCTCGAAACTCAAGCCTATGAGCGCGGCGGCCTGCTTCGGGTGGAGCAGAAACCTGAAAAGCTGCGAAAACTCATGCGGCTTCAAAAGTTGCTCACCCGGGTACAACAACTGCGCGGAGTATCGGTATGAAAAAGGAACTTTCTCCCAAAAAGCAGCCCAAAAGTACTGCCCCCGTCGAAATACACGTGCTCAACGGTCCCAACCTGAACATGTTGGGTTTTCGCGAACCCGAGTTATATGGCAGCGAAACGCTTGCCGACTTGGAGAAGAAATTACGTGAGGCGGCCAAGGAGTCCAAGAGCCGGGTGAAAGTGCGATTTTTTCAGACAAATTATGAAGGCGAAATGTTGGACTTTATCCATTCGCTCGTTTTGGGGGTAGGCCAGAAAGGGGGTTTGGGGGGGGTGATTATCAATCCTGCGGCATGGACGCATACCTCGGTTGCCTTGCGTGATGCGGTGCTCATGCTCAAACCCGTACCCCTGGTCGAGGTTCACCTGACTAATCCACTCGAACGCGAGGAGTTTCGACATTATTCCTTTATCGAGGACATCGTCGATTACCGAGTGAGCGGCATGGGGCAGGATGGCTATGTCGAGGCTTTGCGCTGGGTTATCGCCGAGCTCAAGAAAGAGCGTCTTGATGTCCATTGATAATTGACATGGCTCGGTCGGCTGTCTAATGTGTCAACTCCATTACAGAATTAGGAGTTGTCCATGTATGATACGAAACAGTTCCGCAAGGGACTCAAAATCGAAGTTGAAGGCATTCCCTACAACATCGTCGACTTTCAACTCGTCAGTCCCGGCAAAGGCGGCTCGTTCGTACGCACCAAGCTGAAGAACATGCTGAATCAGGCCGTAATCGAGCGCACATTCAAGACCGGCGACAAGTTTGTGCAGCCGGATCTGGAGCAGCTCGAGTATCAGTATCTGTATCGCGAGGGCGATCATTTTTATTTCATGAACCAGGCCAACTACGACCAGGTTCCTCTTGACGCGAGTTTGATAGGCGACGCGAAAGACTTCCTGCAGGAAAACCTCGTTATTGAGGTGCTTTACTACAACGGTCGAGCGATTGGCGTTGAGTTGCCGACGTTCGTTGAGCTGAAAGTCATCGAAACTGAGCCGGGCTTCAAGGGCGATACGGCTACTGGCGCGCAAAAGCCAGCGAAGCTGGAAACCGGCGCAAGCGTAAACGTTCCGCTTCATATCAAGGAAGGCGATGTGCTTCGTATTGATACGCGTGAATATAAGTACATGGAGAAGGTGAACAAGTAAGATGCCTGTCGATCTTAAAACGCTCGAAAAATTGCTGGCTCTGGCAAAAAAACACAAGCTCGCCGAACTCGAAGTGGAGGACGGAAAGTCGAAGTTTAAAATTCGCACGTCACTGGGAGCTCGAGTAGTTAGCGAAGCGCCAAGCGTTTTTGGCCATTCGGCGCCGCATGTCGGGTTGGCAATGGACGCGCCACCGCCGCTTTCGGAATCACCCAAGAAGCTTTCAAAGGGTGACGATGAAAAGCACTCGAAGGTCCTGAGCCCTTTTGTGGGCACGTTCTATCGTGCGCCTTCGCCCGAAGCCGACTCCTATGTCAAAGAGGGTCAAATGGTGAAGAAAGGCGATGTGCTGTGCATCGTCGAAGCCATGAAGTTGATGAACGAAATCGAAAGTGAAGTGAGCGGCAAAGTGGTATCCATTCTTGCTGAAAACGGCCAACCGGTAGAGTACGGCGAACCTCTTTTTCTTATCGAATCGGTTTGAGCGCGTAGATGTTTAAAAAGATACTCATCGCGAATCGCGGCGAAATTGCTCTGAGGGTAATCCGCGCGTGCAAAGAGATGGGTATTGCCACGGTGGCAATTTACTCCAAGGTGGATGAAGAGTCGCTGCACGTAAAGCTTGCCGATGAGTCGGTCTGCGTCGGTCCGGCGCCCGCGAAGCTGAGTTATCTGAACGTTGCGGCCATAATGAGCGCTGCAGAACTGACCGGAGCCGATGCTATACACCCGGGCTATGGCTTTTTGGCTGAAAATTCCGATTTCGCGCGGGTTTGCGAACAATGCAACATCACCTTCATTGGTCCCAAGCCTGATCAGATTGCGAAGATGGGCGACAAGGCGACCGCGAGAAAAATTGCGAAAGATGTGGGAATTCCGATGCTTTCGGGCACCGGTCTCCTTAAAGACGCGGAAGAAGCAGCCCAAAAAGCCGAAGAGATAGGCTATCCGGTCATGCTCAAGGCAACCGCCGGCGGCGGCGGCCGGGGTATTCAGATCATTTACCATCCTTCGCAGCTGCGTACGACATTCGATCGTGTGCGCACCGAGGCAGCGGCCGCCTTTGGCGTGGGCGACTGCTATATGGAAAAATATTGCGAGCATCCACGCCATGTCGAAATTCAGGTTCTTTGCGATACGCATGGCAACTATCTCTATCTGGGCGAACGCGACTGCACCATTCAGCGCAGGCATCAAAAACTGATCGAGGAATCGCCCTCTCCCGTCGTAAATGAGGACTTGCGGAAACGAATGGGCGCTGCCGCCATTAGTCTTTGCAAAGCCGTGAATTACAGCAACGTGGGCACCGTTGAGTTCCTGGTTGACGAAAACTTGAAATTTTATTTCATGGAAATGAACACGCGAATTCAGGTTGAGCATCCGGTTACCGAAATGGTTACCGGAATTGACCTGATTCAGGAGCAGATTCGTGTTGCGGCGGGTCATGAATTGACCATCAAACAGGAAGACATTGTTTTCAAAGGGCATGCGATCGAGTGCCGCGTTTGTGCTGAAGACCCTGAACGTATGGCTCCGAGTCCAGGGCTTATTACTGCCTACCATCCACCGGGTGGGTTTGGTGTTCGGATAGATTCCTTTGTATATCAACAGTATAAGGTCTTGCCGTTTTATGACTCCATGATTGCCAAGGTAATTTGCCATGCCGCAACAAGGGAAGAGGCCATCGCAAAAATGGCCAGTTCGCTCAGTGAATATGTCATCGCCGGCATTCACACAAATATCAGCTTTCAAAGGAAAATCATCCTTCATCCCCGCTTCAAATCTGCCCAGTACGACACCCACTTTCTGGAAGAATTCCTGCACAAAAATTAGTAAAATTTGAAGGCCTATAATGTGGGATTGCCCCGCATTATGCGCGGCGCATTATAATCTCTGAGGCATTGAAATCATTGGAAGGTGACGAGGGCAAAAAGAAGTTTGATGGAACGATGGTCGACAT
>JACQAW010000401.1 GCA_016194725.1 Deltaproteobacteria bacterium | reverse complement strand
CCAGGAATGGCTCCTTGGCCGTTTTCTCGTCATTTTTGCTGCAAACCGCTAGGATAATCCCTCGCTCTTTAAGGCCGCGGGCGTAGGCTTGAAGGCGCGCGTGCGCTTCACCCGCGGCTGAACCGAGGCCAATCTGAATTTTGGCGGGGCCGTCGTCACCAATCACGCCGCCCCAAAGAGTGTTATCGAGGTCCAGCACCAGGCACTTTCGCGAGCGGCCGAAAACCGCGGCCGAAATGTCGGCGACCTGGCGCGCGTAGGCTGGCAGCAGGGCAAAGGCCACCGGAACTTTTGACGAATCAAAAAGTTTCTCATCGCGCCAGTTGCGGCGCCCGAAATGCGCGGCCTGCCCGTCGACGTCATTGAAATGCACGAAGCCAGGGGCATCCGCGGCCAACTCCAAATTCAGCTGCCGCACGTAACGCGTTCGGCTCGTGTGCCATTTCAGGTCAAAGCCGCCACAGATCCGATGAAGCGGTTCCTCAAAAGTATTTTGGATGATATCGCAGGCAAATGCCTCGCGGGCGGCTTGCCAAAGCCTGCGCCAGCGCTGCAGCTCAACTGCCCGGTCCTCGAAGCCCAGGTGCTCTGTTCCGACGCAGAAGTAGCAGAGGTCTGGCTTAAAACCGGTCAGGCGCTGGTCGGCGGCGTAAACCGCCTGTTCGAAGGTCCCGTAATCGCCCTCCAGTACCTCGGCGCGAATCTTATGGCGCAAAAGCACGACTTTGAGCAGCGGCGCGATGAGCTGTGTCGTATAGCCGCCCAGGACGAGTATTTTTTTCGTGAGGTAGCCGTTTTCCTTGTAGCTTTCTGACGGAATGCGTTCGAGCCACTTTGCCAGGTTAAAGAGCGCATTCGGGCTGGCGTTTCCTGCAATGGTCTCACGCATGGCTCGCAGGGCATCGGAGAATTTTCCGGTTTCAATAAGCGATTTGATGTCATTCATAAGTCAATCTCGTGAAAGTTCAGGTTCCCGTCCAGGCGCGACAGCCGGTCAAGCAACCTGGCGGCGACGTCAGTGGCCTGCTCGGGTTTATTTCGGTCAAAAGCAAAATTCGTCTGGTCGGTGAGCATGCGCGGTGGGCGCGCGATTACAAAAGTTAATTTCTGAAATTCGGTTGAAAGCCCGCGCACCAGGCCCTCGACGGCGCATTTGGCTGATATGTAATGGGTGAAATTAGGAACCGGAATTTTTGTCGTACAGCTGGAGATCGCGATTATCCGCGCGCCTGGCAAAAGGCGGGGCAGGCACTCGCGCGTGAGGTGGCTTGTCATGGCCAGCACTCGGGACACGCTCTGCTCGAGGTCGGCGGGTGCGTGCTTCAAAAATGCCTGAAGATCAAAGTTCGGAACTGCATTATGAATCAAATAATCAAGGCCCGGGTTCGCTGCCGCTATTCGAGCCACCATGTCGTGACAGTCTTTTTCGCTGGCCACGTCGCCCGTAACCAGTGTGGCCCGCGCTCCGGCTTCTTCGATTTGGCTCCTTACATCCATTGCCTCTGAAATGCCCGACTCGCGGCAATTGATAAGCACGTGTGCCCCTTGAAGGGCGAAGGCTTTCGCCAGAACGGCGCCGAAACCACGGTTCGCGCCTGTTACGAGAACAGTTTTGCCGTCAAATCGCGCTGAAGTGCCGGTCAGGGCCCCGGCGACGTCCCCAATTCCATAGTCGACTTTCCGTGGGCGGCGGAATGCCCGTAGCGACAGTGATTCCACGCCGCTGCCCTTCGCGGCAATCGTCACCTCATTCATGCGGTCGTCGAAGGTACCTGTGACTTTCTCGAGCACGAACTCGTCGCAGGTGGGATTTTCGTCGAACTTGATCTTGAGTTCGGAAAAGAGGGCTTGTTTGCCGGGATATTCCATTCCAACCTGGTAGCTGCTCCATAGAATGGCATTCAGCTGGCCGTGGCTCAGCTGCCCGAATTCCAGGCCCAGCACGCTGCCCATGCGGCGCGAAGCGCTTGTGTCGAACGTGTAGGCCACGCGTTCGGCGTGGTAGCTTGTGGCTAGCGAGTCCGCTGGCTCGGCCCGGGCAACGAAGCCAGAGGGTTTGTAGGTATCATCCTGGCGTGCGTCGAGCAGCTCGGGTACGAACGTAATCTTCGCCTGCAAGGTATCGCCGCGCCAATACTTCGCCGTGACCACTCCGGCTTGCTCGATGGTCTCGGTGCGGTATTCCGTATCGAGGTATAGAGGCTTGCGAAAATCCGCGGCAATGCTGCGCAAGCGGAAGGCCCGTCCATCTGCCCATTGCCCAAGTGCCACGATCACGCCGCAGATGCCATATACGACCGGTTGGCCGAACTGCGTGCGCCGAGCGTAGTCCGGGTCCACATGCAGCGGATTTCGGTCGCCGGAAAGGCGTTGAAACAGCACGACCTGTTCCTTCGTGAATTTCATGAGGCGGCGCTTTTTTTGATGACCAGATCGAGTAGCATCCCGACATCCGAGGCAGCCATGATTTCCTGGGTGGTGAAGCGGACTTTGAATTCCGCTTCCAGGGCGCCAATGAGCCTGACATGGGACAGCGATTCCCAACCCTCCACGTCCCGTGCCGTCATTTCACGACGGATTTCCAGTTCCGGCTGGTCAAAAACCTCCCTGAAGCAGTTCTGGGTCCGCTTCAAAACTTCGCCAACGTCTTTTTCGTGCATAACGCCTCCTTAGAGCAAGCCCTTGAGCTTGGAATAGAGATAACCGCCGATCTTGCGGATGCCTGCTGGAGTATTGTGGTGGAAATCATAAAAATCGCCCAGGTCGAATTCCATGTCCTGCGCGACATCAATAAAAGGCGCCCCCACCTCTTTTGAAACACTCCGGGTCGCTTCCGCCATCAGGCGCGTGGCCTGGTAGAGGTCCATTCCGTTATACCGTAAGCCATTCACTTCAATCGAGTCGACCAATCCCACCAGTTTCGCGCCCTGGCCTCGGAACGCGCCTTCCGGTTCGACAACATAAACAGGGACGGCGCCAAAGCCGCGTATCTTTTCTGCCAGCACACGCAGTCTGGCGGCATACTCGGCTGTTGCCGCGTGCAGCAGCCTGGGGAGGTCTTGCTGCAGCGGAATACTGGTCCATTTAGCCGACGTGAATTCGATTCTCTGCTGGCCCCCGTTTCGCACGGCTTGCGCCAGCCAGGTCGCAAAAATACCGTACGCAAGTCGGTAGATCGCGCTCTTCGTGGTCAGATATCCGGAAAGCGTCCGGCGTACCGAAAGCCGGTCCATTTCGGCCCTGTAGGGCTGGTTGCTCGTTGCCGTCAGGAGATCCTCGACTCCAAGGTAGACAAGTACGTAGTGGGCCCTGAGGCCGGGCACGTGGGGAAACCAGAGCTCAAAATTCCTGATATATCCCCTGGTCGACTGAGCGTCGACACCCGCGTTGACGACGGTCACTTTCTTTCCGTCGCGGGCGAAGCTGTCCTGAATAATATCCTGCCAGGTTTCTCCTTCGGTAATCTGATCCTGCAATGTGGTGCTGCTGCCTATGGTCAGGAAGTCGACGTTCGAAACGTCCTTGCCGGGGCTGCGAAAACCGTATGTATCGAACATGAGATGGGCCATCGTGCCCGGCGGGCCGTAGTAGTAGCTGACGTTCACGTATTTGTCGGCGTTACGCACCAGGCTCGGGTCATCGAGTGGGCTACCCAGCCACAAGCTCCCGCACAAAACTTCATAAAGGAGCAGTAAAGGAAGCACGAACAACGTGCCTTCCATGCAGAATCTTTTAATTTCACCCGTGTCCGCTCGTTGCACCGATATGCCTTTTCTCAGAACTGAAAATAGATAAATGACTGGGGCCTGACTTCGCCCAGATAAAAAAGACCGACTATTGACGCGTAGTATACGCCCCAGCGCAGCCATCGCGGTTGCTCGAAAATCAAGCCCCGCAATGGCCTGCGGCTTTGCACGTACTGTATGAGCTCCAGCGCCCCGATGAGGCCGATCATCAGCGCGAAGCCTTTGCGGTCGGTGCCCAGCCGATAGCTTTCGATTGGCGCGAATTTCAAGTTCATGAACATGTTCTTTAGAATGTACCGGGCGTCTGACAGGCTCGAGGCACGAAAGAAAATCCATGAGAACGTTACCAGGTGAAAAGTGACGAAGGTCTGCCACAGTCCATGCAGGCGTGGTATTTTCCTGAGCCCGATTTTTTTAGCGATTCCGCCTCGCCACTTCATGGTAAACGCCGACACGGCGACGTAAGTTCCGTGCAACAGCCCCCAGACCACGAACGTCCAGGCTGCGCCATGCCAGAAACCGCTGGCCAGGAAAACGGCGAAGATCGCGATGAATACCCGAACCTGGGAGCGGTTTCCCGAAAACGCGATCGGCATGTAAATGTAGCTCCAGAACCAGTTAAACAGGCTCATGTGCCAGTTGCGCCAAAAGTCGCCGATATTGCGTGCCGCAAAGGGCCGCCGAAAGTTCTCGACCAGGTTGAAGCCCATGACCTGCGCGGCGCCGCGGGCAATATCGCTGTAGCCCGAGAAGTCGCTGTAAACCTGAAACCCGAAT
>JACQAW010000397.1 GCA_016194725.1 Deltaproteobacteria bacterium | reverse complement strand
GGGCGCGCGATCAAAGATCTGCTCGTTGCCTTCCCACTTGATTTCAGACGCCAGGGTCGAAGCTTCGCCTTGGGAAATTCCCGAAGAGAATAGCTGAAGCACGTTGGCCTTCCACCGGTTCATCGTGCACGTGCCGCCCGGAGTATCGATGAGCACGACGGCGCGCGTGCGGCAGCCCTGCGAGATGATCATGTCCAGAATCATGCGTGCGCCGGTATGATGTCCGACGATAACGAGCTTGTCGGTAAGCCCGGCCAGCTCGCGCAGCGTGCGGCTGACGTAGCTTACGCAGCTTGAATAACGCAGCGGCAGCTTGTCGAACGGAATGATCGAGCCGCCGTGGTTGGGCAAGTCGAGGACGCCCACGTTGGCTGAAAGGTGCTGGCTCAGGCCCAGCATGAACTCGTCGAGGTAGCGGCTGGGCAGGGCCGGGCCGCCGGGCACCGCCACGATGAGCGACTCGTGCTTGCGCACTGGGCGCAGAAAGCGCGCTGCGATGTGACCGTTGCTGAAAAATTGGGGAATCGGCAGTTCCTTCATCTCTTTGCTTTTCGACATCGGCGTGGGCCGCCTAAAGCGGCAAAAACGTCTCCACTCTTGACAAAAACGCTCCGGCTTGGAAGAAAGAGTGGCATGACACAGCAAGTTTTTCGGGGCGCTATCATAGGTTTTGGCTTCATTTCGGGCAAGGGCCACTTTCCGGCTTATCAGTCGCGCAAGGATACCGAAATCGTTGCCGTGGCCGACATTTGTCCTGCGCGCCGGCAAGCGGCATTGGCGCTGAATCCCAAGCTTCGCGTTTATGATTCGGCCGAGAAGCTTTTTGATGCCGAAAAGAACCTCGACTTCGTCGACATCTCGACGCCGCCCGTGGATCACGGGTCGATTGCACAGGCCGCGCTCGCCCGGGGGCTGCACGTGCTTTGCGAAAAGCCTCTCACGGCCACTTTGCCCGAGGCCCGTGAGCTGTTGCTGGCCGCGAACCGCGCGCGACGGGTGGTGTTTCCCTGCCACAATTACAAGCACGCGCCCGTGGTGAAAACGGTTGATGAAATCATCGCCAGCGGCGAAATCGGAAAAGTACATGGTCTGACGCTCAACACGTATCGCAACACTCACGCCAAGGGGGTGCAGGAATGGCGCACCGACTGGCGCCGCGACAAGAAAACTTCCGGCGGTGGCATCGCGATGGACCACGGCAGCCATACGTTTTACCTGACGTTCAATTGGCTGAAAGCTTTGCCCACCGCGGTTACCGCGAAAATGGTCACCATCAATAAAGAGTGGGACACCGAAGACAATTTTAGCTGCGTGCTCACTTTCCCCACGGGCTACGCCAATGCACATCTGACTTGGACGGCCGGCGTGCGCAAGGTGATCTACACGATTCAGGGCAGCCAGGGCGCGATTACGATCGACGACGACGACATTCAGGTGGCCAGTCCCACGGGGGTGCGCAAGTTTTCTATCGCGTCGCATTGGGGCGATGCCAGCCACGTGGGCTGGTTCAACTCGATGTTCGACCAGTTTCGCGACTGCGTGAGGCGCGGCGAGTACGTCAACAGCGAGCTCAAAGAGGCGTATCACTGTGTTCAGCTCATTCACCGGGCTTACGAATCCTCAAACGATGGTTCGCGCGAAGTTCAACTGGACACGTCGTTTTCGTTTCTGTGAGCGTGGAGCGATAAGCACGCGGTCGTGAAAAGCAGGCAGTTGCCCAGCGTGTAAAAGCCCAGGCGGCTCAAGTCGTCCACCTCGGCAATACCCAGCGCATGAGCCACGAAGGTTTGCAGCAGCGTGCCGGTGAGCGCAAACGCGACCAGCAGCGCCAGCTGCAGCCGCGGGCGGGGCCTGACCGCCAGCGCATCCACCGCCAGCGCCACGCCCGCGGGCAGCCAAAGAAACGTGAACCACCGCCAGCTGAGCGGGCTGACCACGGCATACATCAGCAACGTGGTCAGCGTCATGCGGGCATGATTGCGTGGCGCCGCGAAGGCCGCGCGTGGCCAGGCCAGGGTCAGGACTACCGCGGCCAGTGCTCCGCTGGCGACGGCCAGCGTGGTAAGGCACCCCACTAGAGCGCGATTTCCCAGCCAACGCGCAGCCGTGGCCGCGACGCTCTGGTTCAAGTTGCCGGTAAGAAATTCGGTGCTCTGTTGCGAAAGCACGACCCACCATTCGCCAAACAGCTGGATCTGGCGCGCAAAACCCCAGCCCAGTGCCGGCGCCAGCAAAAGCGCAAATGTTCCGGCACCGGTGGCGGCCAGCATGCGCCAGCGGCGACACACCAGAAAGTAGGCAAGCAGGATTCCCGCCTGCGGTTTGGCGATGAGCAGCAGCGACATGAGCGCGCCTGACAGTAAGTCGCCGGAAAGCTTTGGCGTAGCCGCAACGGCCGCGATGAAAAGGGCATATAGAATCATGTCGCCCTGTCCGTATGAAAAATGCTCGATATAGCCATGCCAGCCGCAAATTCCAGCGGCGACGACCAATGCCAGAAACACGCGCCGGGGCAATCGATAGGTAAGTCCCGCGGCCAGCCAGAGCCAGTAGGTGGCCCAGGCAAAACCCGCGATCGAAATAGTGCACCACACCGCCCAGGCCACCGTCCGCGGCAAAAGATCGAAGGTGTAGCGAAAAAACAGCAGAAACGTAGGTGAGTATTTGAACGGCGAGGCGTCGCCCGCCTGATAAATCTGCTCGTGCGCGGCCAATCGGTCGCTGGCATGGTGAAAGTTCATGTAGTCGTTCGGAATCAGGCCGGGCGGTCGAATCTGATCGATTCCAAACCGGCCGATGGTGTAAAGCACGAACACCGCCAGCACGATGGCCAGCCAGCGATGGTGAGCTTTATTGAGCGACGCGTACATGCTAGGCAGGTTACCATGGTCACCGTTATCAAACACGCGCCGCATGAAGGGCTGGGTTCTTTCGAAGCCGAATGCCACAAGGCGGGCCACGCCATTGAGCTCATCGATGCCACGGCAGCTGGAGCCGCCCAATGGCAGGCGGCTCGCGACGCGGAAATCCTGTTCGTCATGGGCGGCGCGATGGGCGTTTACGAAAGCGACCGATTTTCGTTTTTGCGAGACGAGCTCGAGCTTCTGGCCTCGCGCATCGCCCGCGACCTGCCTACGTTTGGCGTGTGTCTGGGCTCGCAGCTCATTGCGACGGCATCGGGTGGACGCGTGTTTCCTTCGGGCCGCCACGAGATTGGCTGGTTCAAGGTGCAGCCCACTGAACAGGGTCGGGAGGACTCGGTGGTGGGGCCGCGCAACTGGAGTGAGCCGGTGTTTCACTGGCATGGTGACACTTTTGACACCCCGCCCGGCGCAACGCATCTTTTGAGCTCGGAGCGCTTTACTCAGCAGGGGTTTCGGCTGGGACGACGCATCTACGCCTTGCAGTTTCACCCCGAAATCACAGCCGAGGACCTGCCCCTGTGGCTGGCTTCGGAGCCAGACACCGAATATGGCCGTGCGGACGGCGTGCAGTCGCAGGACGAAATTCTGGACGGCGGGCGACGTTTCGGCGCGGCTTTGCAAGCCCTGTCTGGCGGCATGATTCAGCGGTTTTTGAGCGATATTAGCCGTTGATTTAAGGCCCGGTTGGGGTAATTTCCCTACCATGTCAAAAATAGCTTTTATTACGGGTATAACCGGGCAAGACGGCTCGTATCTGGCCGAGCTGCTGCTCGAAAAGGGCTACGAGGTTCATGGCCTCATGCGCCGTTCGAGCTCATTCAATACGGGCCGAATCGATGCGCTTTACCGCGACCCGCATTTGGCCGGCGTACGGCTGTTTTTGCATTTTGGCGACGTGTCGGATTCTTCGGGCATCAATCGCCTGCTTCGTAAAATCAAGCCCGACGAGATCTATCATCTGGGCGCCCAGAGCCACGTGCGCGTGAGCTTTGACACGCCCGAGTACACTGCCGACGTTACGGGGCTGGGCACGATCAGGTTGCTTGATGCGATTCTGGAAACAGGAATCAAGACGCGTTTTTATCAAGCCTCGAGCTCGGAAATGTACGGCAAGGTGCAGGCCGTGCCGCAAAATGAAGAAACGCCGTTTTATCCCCGCAGCCCCTACGGCTGCGCGAAAGTTTTTGCGTACTGGATTACAGTGAATTATCGCGAGGCGTACAATATGTACGCCTGCAACGGCATCCTGTTCAACCACGAGTCGCCCCGCCGCGGCGAAACTTTCGTCACCCGCAAGATCACCCGCGCCCTGGCTCGCATCGTCGCCAAAAAACAGGACAAGCTTTTTCTCGGGAATCTGGATGCCAAGCGCGACTGGGGTTACGCGAAGGATTACGTGAATGCCATGTGGCTCATGCTGCAGCAAAAAGAGGCCGAGGATTACGTCATCGCCACGGGCGAGACGCACTCGGTGCGCGAATTTCTCGAAGAGGCCTTTGGCTATGTGGGCGTGGACTGGAAGTCGCACGTCGAGATGGATGAACGCTACCTGCGCCCTACCGAGGTGGATTTGCTGATCGGCGACCCGAAAAAGGCGATCAAGAAACTGGGCTGGCAGTCGACCACCAGCTTTCGCGAGCTGGTGCAGCTGATGGTGCGCGAGGATCTGAAGCTCGAGGGCCTTGACCCCGAGCGTGTAATAAAGAGGTGAGTTATGGATTTGCGTGAAGCCAGAGTTCTGGTAACGGGCAGCAGCGGTTTTCTTGGACGCCATGTGGTTTCGCACCTGCGAGAACTGGGCGCGGAACGCCTTTCGTTGCCGCGCTCAAAGGACTGCGATCTGCGCGAGATGGCAAACTGCATGGCGGTCAGCAAGGATGTCGACCTGCTTATTCACCTGGCTGCCCACGTGGGAGGAATTGGGCTGAACCGCGAAAAACCAGGCGAGCTGTTTTACGACAACGCCATCATGGGCGTGCAGCTCATCGAGGCCGCTCGGCGCAACAAGGTTAAAAAGATCGTCGTCGTGGGCACGATCTGCGCCTATCCCAAATTTACGCCCGTGCCGTTCAAGGAAGAAGAGCTGTGGAGCGGCTACCCCGAAGAAACCAATGCGCCTTACGGAGTCGCGAAAAAAGCGCTGCTCGTACAGCTGCAGTCTTACCGCCAGCAGTACGGCGTGAATGGCATTTTTCTTTTGCCCGTGAATCTGTACGGTCCGCACGACAACTTCGACCCGCGTTCGTCGCACGTCATTCCCGCGCTGGTTCGCAAGCTGCAAGAGGCTATGGACCGCGGTGACAAGGAAGTGGTGATCTGGGGCGACGGCACTCCGACCCGCGAGTTTCTCTATGTCGACGATGCGGCAGAGGGTATTGTGCTGGCCGCGCGCGACTATGAAGGTGGCGAGCCGGTGAATCTGGGCAATGGCCGCGAGATTTCGATCAAAGACCTTGTCTCCAAGCTGGCCGACGTCATGGGCTACAAAGGCACGTTTGTGTGGGATGAGTCCAAACCCAACGGACAGCCCCGCCGCGCGCTTGACACCGAACGCGCGCGCAACTGGTTTGGGTTCAGTTCGCGCACCACGCTCGAAGCTGGTTTGCTGAAAACGATCGAGTGGTACCGCGCTAATAGGCAGTAAAGAGAAGAGGGGAGAGCGGAGCCTCAGCCTCAGACCATAGAGTGGAGTAGAGCTTGAGATTGAGATTGAGATTGAGTTTTGGAACCCAATACTCTCTCGCTCATACTCAACTTTACTCTCGGGCTGAGGCTCCTGGCTCCGCTCTCGAATTCACCTAGTGCCGCGCGGCCATGCGCGTGTGCATGATCAGAGAATTGTTCCGCGCATTGGAATCAGTTCCGATGAGCGAAAAATTCAAGCTGTAAATGCCCCCGGCTGGCAGGTCGAGCCAAGGCACCTGCAACGTGGTACTGGCGCCCGGCTGCAAAGCCGGAACGTCGACGTCGCCTGAAATGGGTATGCTTTCGTTGCCGGGCATGAAGTCGCCCTGCACGTCATCGGGCTTGCCGCGCAGAATTCGCAGCTTCATCATTCCAGCTGTTGAAGCCGTCAGGCCTTCGTTCTGAATCGTGACGCTGACCATCGGCGCCGCCGTGCCCGTGCCCGGCTGAATTCGGATGTGGTGCTCGTAAAAGCCCAGGTCCACGCCCAGCGCGTTGTAGCGGGTGCCCGGATTGAAATCCGCGGCGCGAATCATTCCACCTTTGGCTGCTACCAGCGCAAGTGTGGCGTCGGAAGACTGAATTCCAGTTTCTTCAATGCGCGACAGGTCGATATTGATGCTCAGCTTCTGGACCAGAATTCCCACCGCCATCAGCAAGCCGTCATGCAACGCGATTTTGTAATCGCGGCTGTCGACGACGTCTTCGTAGGCCCCGGTAATCATGTTCTGGATTTTGATGGAATGCACGGCACTGGCGCCGCCGCTGGGGTCGTAAACCACCTGCATGCCCGACGTCGAGATCCAGCCGATCAGGTTCACGCTTTCGGCCAGAAACATGACGTTCAGCAGCCCGCGCAGCGAGGTGCCCGAGAGCGTCAGCTTCTTGAGCGTCCAGTTGCTGCCGTTCTGCGGAAAAGGCTGGCCTGGTACTGGATGATAAATATGCGGCGTCATGTTCATGACGTTGAAGGTGCTCAGCGGGCCGGGCTGAATGTCGTCGCCAATCAGCTGCACCGACTCCATCGCCAGGTCAGCCCCGGTGGCCTGGCGATAACCATCGACGGCCAGGTTTGAAATCGGGCCTTCGCGATTGTCGTTGTGCACCAGCAGATCTTCGGTATCGGCGACGTGATCATGCACGATGTCCTTGCCGTATTTTGCGGCAAGCGCGGTTTCCTGATCATTGATCAGCCCCACGATTTTCGGGTCTTCGGCCAGGTCGGCCGTGACCGGGCGCAGAGTGTAGCTCTTGAGCGTGGTCTGTCCCGACGAGGTGTCGTAGGAAAGAACCATGTCACCCAGGAATTGGCCCCACTGCTTGCTTTCGGCCACGTACGCGGGCCGGCCACCATTGCTGGTCACGATCGCCTGCGGCGTCTTGGCATGCGAATGTCCGCTGATGACGGCGTTGACCCACGGCACTTGCTGCGCCCACGAGACATTCTGGCCGAAGCTGTTGTGCGAAAGCAGAATGATGACGTCGGCCAGCTTTTTGTTGTGCAGATTGGTCGTGATGGCCGTGGCCACCGCGCGGGCATCGGTGACGATGCCGGGTTTGAAGTAGCCATAATAGAAGAAGTCGTTGCAGAGCAGGCCGACTACCGCCACTTTAACGCCGCCCACGTTGAAAATCTTGTAGTCGGTAAGCAGTTTTGCCACGCGCTCCTTGTCGGCGACTTGCGACAGGTCCTTGTTCGCGCCCAGCACGGGGTAACTGGGGTTTGCGCGCTCGATGGTCGAAGCCAGTTCGCTCGGGCCGTTCAGGAAATCGTGATTGCCGACCACCACGGCGCTGTAGCCCATGGCATCCATGATCTTGAGCATGTTGCTGCCGCCGTCGACATTGAAATAGGTGATGGCTTCAGACCAGTCCCCGGCATCAAGCAGCAGCGTATTGGGACGCGCGCCGCGAATCGAGTCGGCCAGCGTTTTTACACGAGCCAGGCCGCCCAGGTTATAAGGATTCTTTTCCGAATTCACGGGCTCGGCCCGCATGTGGGAATGCACGTCGTTGGTGTGCAGGATGGTCAGCTCGACCGTGGTCGAGTTGTTGCTGCAGGAGCTGGCTCCGGATACGGCGATGAAAAGACCGAGGCAAAGAATGACGGAAAGCGCAGTTCGCGCGCGAACGATAAACGTATGATTCACGATTTGTAGCTCCTGGGAAATAAACCCGCGCGACGACTCAAGGGTCCATGCCGTCGCGCGGGTTTTGAATTCAAAGATGCGAAACGATTAAAGCGGCTTGTTGCCGAAGCTGTTGGACTTCAACACCTGCCGAAATACTTCGGCCAGACCCGCGGCCTGGCGCGGATGCTTGTTGTAGAAGTCGGCATGCGGGCCCTGGAAGAGCATCATGCTGTCGCTTTTGACAAAGGCTGCCGCGGGCAATGCTCCCTGGTGCGCGTTGGCGATCAGCGTGGCGGCATTGGCAAAAAGCGCGATACCGCCCGGGCCAGTCATGTTGCCGGCGTTGTCCACTTTCGGACCGAACACGGCGCCATAGATCTGGTTGTTGCCAGCCGCGTCCTTTACGAAGCCCTGCGAGAGAGAAAGGCCCGCTGGAAAATATTTATTGTTCAGGAACTTGAGTGTGAGAGCCAGGCCAATCCACTGCTTGCCCGCGACGTCGACGTAAGCATAGATATCAAAGTTCGGGTTGAGCTGGTTGTCCAACTGAATTTTGGCAAACGCGCGATTCAAGCCGGGAATGGGAATCGGCTGACCACTGGGAAGGTCTTGAACCGGCGTCAGGTTCACGTACTTCTGCTCGTTGACGATGTTCAGATTGAGCAAAAAACCGACGTTGAACGGGCTGGATGGGCTGGACGGCTCGATTTCGATCGTGCCGTAATCGGTGCCGCTGGCAGCCACCTCAAAAGTTCCGCCCAGATCGGATTGGATGCTGTTGGCGAAGTTGAGTTGAACTTTGAGTGTCTCCACATTAGGCGGGACGCTAAACGTCACTCCGCTGATGAGCGCCGAGCTGCTGTTACAGCCGCTGGCACCTAATATCCCGAGGGCTAGCAGTACCAATGAAAAAACCAGGACAATGCTGGACAACATCTTTGAATTACGAGCCATTTGATTCTCCTCCATTAAAATACCCCATTGAAATTCCTAGCATTGCCTCTCGGATTGGCAACCTTTTTTGGCCGGCCGCGGGGCTCTCCCAAACGTGCCCGAGGATTGCACTATTGATACCCGTAGAGAAAGAAGAGTGGCTGTGATGTTGATATCCTCACGATTTAGTTCAAGTTTTGCCCGTGGTCGACCCGTCTGGGTGTGGCTAGCGGTGGTGCTGTTGTCTGGAAGTTTTACAGGGTGCGGACACCCTACTGACACCAGCCAGAATTCCCAGGCGTCGCTGGGGCTGGAATCGCAGGGGCTGGGCGCGGCTTCGTCGCAGCTGCTCAAAGGAGATAAATATTCGCAGCTTACGGTCGAGGTCGGTTCGGTGGCCGGCCACGAGCCTGCGCAGGCCACTCTGGATTATCTGACCACGTTTTTAAATGCGCGCTTAAACAAGCCGGCCGGAATTGTGACCGTGACGGGAACGTCGGTGCCGGCGACCGGGAGCGGCGGGCTGGCCACAACTGATCTTGCCACGATTGAAGCGGCCAACCGCAAGTCGTACTCGGGCGATAATAATATCAGCGTTTACATCATGTTTTTGGACAACCACAACACGATCGATACCGCCGATTCAAAGGTGCTGGGCCTGGCCTATCAGTCCACCTCGATCGCGATTTTCGACGACACGATCTCGCTGGAATCCAATGCCTCTGATCATGCTCTGGTCGAGAAGACCGTGCTGGTTCACGAGTTCGGGCATTTATTGGGATTGGTGAACATTGGCACTCCAATGGCCGGAGCGGATCATTATGATTACACCCACAACCGCGGGCATTGCAGCAATCCGCTTTGCCTCATGAATTATGCGGTGAATACAAGCCGCCTGCTGACGGTGTTTTCGGGGCAGGTTCCTACATTAGATAATGCTTGTCTTGCTGATCTTCGCGCGGCGGGCGGAAAATGACATACCGATGACTCGTGACCAGTGAGCGGTACCGGGTCCGGTGCCGGATCCGGTTCGGGTACCGTTCCGATTACGGGCCACCGGCCACCGGCGACGGGTCACGGGGCATTGGCCATATTTTGGACTTTGGACTTGGAAAAGCGTTCCCTGTCATTTTCGCCAAATCCATAGTCCAAAATGTGGCCAGTACCCAGTGACTGGTATCTGGCCCGGTTCTGGAACTGTGCCTTTTAGTTATTCATTACTGAGGTCTTGATCCGGTCTTCACTGGGAAAGTTGAAAAGATAGCCAATCATCGACGCCACGAAAAACGGAATGATCCTGGCGGGACTATGCTTTGTAATTGAAATTACAAAACCAAAAATCGTGACAGAATTGAGAAACGCCATTCGAATAATCCAAGGCACGTAATACACGCCGATCAGAACGTTTAGCGCAGGGGGTTCTCCGCCAGGAGCGTCTCTAAATTCACGACCTTTATTACGCCACATCAACTTCGGCACTACGATTGAGAGCACTGCAAACACAAGTGCTCCGAGAGATTGCATGATCTCTAAAGAATCGCTGAAATCTGGGCGG
>JACQAW010000396.1 GCA_016194725.1 Deltaproteobacteria bacterium | reverse complement strand
GGGTGGGCCTGGGCGTCGTGCGCATGCGAAGCGTGAAATCAAATGCCATCTTCGTCGCGTTTTTTGTCGTCATTGTTTACTGGGGGCTGCACATCATGGGTGCCAGCCTTGCTGAAAAGGGAACTCTGCCGCCGTTTCTGGCGATGCAGATTTCCAATCTTGCCGTACTTCCGTTTGCCATACTGAGTTTCAAGAAGTCGACCTGGTGAATTTGTCTCGAAAGACCTGATAGTGGCGAATCTACAAATATCACCAAATCTTCATAAAGCAGAAGATCAGCTCTGAATGCGGGTTTTCAAACGGTTACAAAGCGGCAAGTCTTCGAAAAGGCGCTTCTGTAGCACGTAATGGGGATAACTATTCACCTAGTGTGTGGATAAGTACGAAATAGTAAGAGTATTGTCTTAAATATCAGCCAGTTAGTGGTTGTGGATAAGTCACTGGTTTGGTGTGGATAAGTAGGCTGGATTCGGATCGACGAAGGGCGTTGCCTTGAATTGATCGACAACTTCTTTAGGCATAATCACGGTTTTCGCAGTGTTTCCAAACGGCTTAAACTCTCTATTATCGTAAGATATTTCAAGACTTTTAGGTTTAGCACTCGTGAATCGAATACTGGTTCGCGCCCGGACAAAGATAACTTTGTCTTTCTTGAGGGTGTACTGCTGCAGGGGACGGTCGTCGACCTGGTACTTCACCCATGCGTCATCCAGCGCTCTGATGATCAATCTGTACTTCACTTCGCTCGTGGGAATAGGCGGAATTTTTACCGCAGCGGCGACCGGGGCAGGAGTGGCTATGCCAGTTGGAGTTGCTGGCTTGGGTGTCGTGGCAACCGGCTTGCTCTTTGGCGCATCCGTTGGTTTGGCTTCGGGTTTGGTTTCAGCTTCGGGTTTGGCATCAGCGGCGGTTTCGGCTTTAACCGCCGGCTTCGGCTCCGCTTTGGTTTCGTTCTTGGCCACTACGGTGTTCTCTACTTCCGATTTAGGCTGCGGGGCTGGCCCAAGCATGACCGGTTCGGTTGGTAACGTTGCGACGGGTTTGACCGAAATGGGTGAGCTGTCCGAGGGCGGCGGCATTACCGTTACGACTTCCTCATTGGTCAATGGCCTGTCCTTGCCATGAGGGCGATGGTGTTTGAAGGGTTTGAAGAATGCAAACAACACCACTGCCGCCGCGATGGAGCCGACCATGGCTACGCTAAGCCACATTTTGCTGTTGTCGCCCTGGCCCTCGCGTTCCACGAAAATATGGGGTGCACTGGCGGGTCTTCTGAATTTTTGGCCACTTTTTTCGTCAAGGTAGATTTCAAAGCGCGCAAGAACTTCACGATGGTCCAGGCCAACATAGCGGGTATAGCTGGTGACAAAGCCGCGCACAAACGGTTTGGCCGGCAATGCGTCAAAATTATCGCACTCCAGAGCATGCAGAAGCTTGATGTTGATCTTGGTCGCCGAAGCGACCTGTTCGATGGTGATGTGGCGTTTTTCGCGCTCACCGCGCAAATACTCGCCCAGTCCTAGTTGTGGCTTCGTTTCCATCATTTCCTAAGGAATATTCTTTAACTGATCGCCTGCGTGCTGCCCTTGCAATGTCTGTGGATATTGATCAATGAGCAGCATGTATTCCGATCGTGCCTTATCGTACTGCTTAATCTTAGCATATGCGAGGGCTAGCTGATAATGAGCTTCGACATTGGACACACAGGTGCCGTGAACGGATTTTTTGAATTCCGTTACCGCGGCGCGCCCGTTTCCGTCCTTCATGTAGATGGTACCCAGTAGAAAATGCGACTGGCAGTATTCGGGATTAGCTTGAAGGGATTGGTAGAGTAATTGGCGTGCGCCATCGGTATTGTTTTCGCGCAAGTCGAGCTGTGCCATGTCGGTCAGGGCGCGATGACGCGTTTTAAATTCCAGATTGTCGATCGCACTCTGATAATGCTGCCGCGCCATGGACAGGTTGTTTTGCGCGAAGGCTATCGTACCCATATTGATGTGCGCGTCGGCATTTTTGGGGTCAAGTTCCAGCGCCCGCTCCAGCGAGCTCATCGCGAGCTTTTTTTGGCCCATTTGCCAGTAGCAGAGCCCCAGGTTGACATGAGCGGCCACATTTTTTTCGTTGGAGACGAGTGATTTGTGCAGGTCTTCGATGGCTTGCGGAAGGTCGCCACGCATCATGGCCTGGGTGCCTATCTGGGCCAATAGCTGACTCCGCTTCTCAGGCGACTGCTTCTCGGGGTCTTCTACCGCGCCCGTTGCACACGATGCGCAAAGCAATGCGATGGCTCCGCAAATTGCAATGACCTGAGTTTGGAAATCGTGAAGCACGCCCATGAATTTCTCCTATTCTAAAGAGTAGGGAGCACCCCGACCAGTGTCAAGCGGGTTTGGCAGCGACTTTGCATTACGTCGCGCCACGGAAAAGGGGGAAATCCTAAATGAACAGTAATCTGATTAAGTGTTTGCCTGTATTTGTTTTGGCCTTGGGTCTGTCTGCTTGCGGAAAATCGGACGCGAAGAAGGCAGCCGACACCGGTTCGCCAGCCATTGCGGCGGCTACTATCGCTACTTCTTTTGAAGCGGACTGCGGTGGCACGCCGTCGGCAGCCGCTTCGGCCAGCTCAGCATTCGATTTGAGCCAGTGTCAGTTGAATCCGAACCAGCTCAATCTTCTGCAAGAAGTTGGTCCGTTCAAAGTAGAGGCGGATTGCACACGGCAGGCCGTCCTGATCAAGAATGCCGCGGAACAGATTTCGGGGTCGGGCGCGATCAACCCCGATGGCACGTATTCGGTTCCTTTGGCCATTGGAGCTCGTTTCAGCGAACTTGAAGGCTGTCCCATCAAGCTCGAGGGGCTGGCTACCGGCAAGGTCGCCTGCGACGAGAACAAAAAAGTCCTTCGTGTTGACGTGAACACCACGTTCACGCTGGCCCATGTTCCGACAGAGGGAACTGCGGTTGCCCTGGAGTTCGCGACCGAAGAGTCGACTCCAACCGCGCCTGCCACCACTTCGAGGACCGAACAGGTTCCAGTGCCCGGGCCGGTTCCTGGTCCGGTAGTACCTGGCCCAGTGGTACCTGGTCCCGTGGTTCCGCCAGTCGGACAGACCGGCCCGATCATCGGCAAGGGCGGACAGATTGGCAAGGGCGGCATAGTTCCGCCGGTAGTGCCGCCAATCGGCAAAGGTGGTCAGACCGGTAAGGGCGGCACCGTGCCGCCAGTAGCGCCACCTGTCGTGAAAGGTGGCCAGGGTCCAACCATTCCGCCAGTCGTAAAGGGCGGCCCGGTTGTACCGCCAGTCGTATTGCCAGGTCAAACCGGTCCCGGTAAGGGCGGCCAGATCCCACCCGTGGTCAAGGGTGGCCCAGTCGTTCCGCCAGTCAAAGGCGGGCCGCTTGAACACGGTCAAACCGTGCCTGCTAACCGCGTGAACGCTTGCGTGAGCTTCGCTCCCTGCGGATTCAGCACGAACGCTTCGCTCAGCTGCGGTCGCTAGTTCAGGACCAGACTGACGACGGTTTCCAGGTGGTACGTTTGCGGAAACATGTCGATCAGGTGAATCGCGTCCACCTGGTACCGGGATGAAGTAAAAGCAGTAAGATCCCGGGCCAGCGTGGATGGGTCACACGAGACGAGGATGACACGGGGGGCTTGCAGGTCAGCAATATGGCCGGCTGCCTCCCGTAATCCGTCCCGGGGCGGATCGGTGACGATACAGTCAATAGCTCCTTCAAAACCCCAGTCGCGCCAACGCTGGTCTGAAAGAAAATCCTCAACTTTTTCCCTCACAAAAAGCCGCCCCGGCTTTAACGGAGCCTGCACCGAAATGGGGTCGGCACCGTCATTGTAACTATCAACCGACAAAATATTTTCAAAAGACCCAGTCAGGCTGTTGGTCAGATTGCCGTCGCCGCCATACAGGTCCAGCAGAAGCTTGCCGCCTTTGGCCCGGTCAGCGACGATTTTAATCAGCACCTCGTTTTGTTCCGGATTCACCTGCGTGAATCCATCGGCAGCGTGCTTGCGGTTCAGTGCTTCCTTGACCTGGCCATTCGGAGTGCGGGTCCATTCGATCTTGAACTGGCCGGTGGCTTTGGCAAGTTCAGCCAGCGGCCGATTGGCCAGAAAATCGCTCCAGGCATTTTGAATATCGGGGTGAGCCACCAGGCACCGCCCTGCATGCACGATGGAGTGCGAAGCCGGCGCAAAAAAACCGATTCCCTTGCCGTCGCCATGAACTTGCAGGCGGGCGCGGTAGCCGTAGGGGCTGAATGCACCATGGACTTGAAGCTTCGCTTTGAGCTCTTCACTGGGAATGCGTGTTGCCCGGTTCAGCTGGTGGATCAGGATTTCAGTTTTAGCGGCAACCTGGGCAGGATAGCTCAGATGTTGCCACTGGCACCCGCCGCAACGCTGAAACACCGGACAAGGAGGCTGCGTGCGCTCGCTCGAGGGCTCGATGATCGAGACCAGCTGCGCCTGCCAGTAGCTTTTGTGGTTTTTAGTCAACTTTACGAGGGCGCGTTCATTGGGACACGCGCCTTCGACAAAGACCACGATGGCGCGTTCTTCGCCGGCAGGCTGAATGCGACCCACTGCGGCGGGCCCGAAGCTCATGCGATCAATATTGAGTTCAATGGTGTCGCCCGTGTTCATAACCAACGCCTTACCTCATAACAGGGGATCTATCATTGATTTTACGCGTCGCTCGGTGCTAATCCTCTGTGAACATTTCCATGTCTGAACCAAAGAACATTCGAAACTTTTCAATCATCGCGCACATCGACCATGGCAAGTCGACGCTGGCCGACCGTCTTATCGAAGCGACGGGCACCGTTTCGCAGCGTGAGATGGAAGCCCAGTATCTCGACAATATGGACGTCGAGAAAGAGCGCGGAATCACGATCAAAGCGCAAACCGTGCGGCTGACTTATAAAGCCAGGAACGGCCAGACCTACCAGCTCAATTTGATCGATACGCCCGGGCACGTCGATTTTACCTACGAGGTGACGCGAAGCCTGGCCGCCTGCGAAGGCGCCATTCTGGTCGTCGATGCCAGCCAGGGCGTGGAAGCGCAGACGCTGGCCAACGTTTACATGGCGTTGGGCAATAACCTCGAAATTCTGCCCGTCATCAATAAAATCGACCTGCCCTCGGCCGAACCGGAACGCGTTCGCAAGGAAGTCGAAGACGTCATCGGTATCGATGCTTCCTATGCCGTGTTGGCCAGCGCGAAGGCGGGCATTGGCATCGCCGAAATTCTCGAATCCGTGGTTCAATATTTTCCGCCACCCGCGAACCTGGACGAAAAACCATTACGCGCGCTTATCTTCGACAGTTGGTTTGACGTATACCAGGGGGTCGTTACCCTGGCGCGCGTGTTTGACGGCAAGGTGAAGAAGGGCGACAAGGTTCGCCTGTTCCACAGCGGAAAAGAATTCGAAGTCATGAAGCTTGGAGTGTTTTCGCCCAAATTCCGCGAAGTCGAGCATCTGACCAGCGGCGAAGTGGGCTGCTTCGTCTGCGGCATCAAAGACGTGCGCGATTCACGAGTGGGCGACACCATCTGCGGCGCCGGATTTCCCGAGCTCGAGGCTCTGGATGGGTTCAAAGAAGTGAAGCCCATGGTTTTTTCGGGCCTGTACCCCATCGATGCCGATCAGTACAACGACCTGAAAGATTCGCTCGAAAAGCTGCGCCTCAACGATTCCGCCTTCACCTTCGAGCCCGAAACCTCCACCGCGCTGGGCTTTGGTTTCCGGTGCGGCTTTCTGGGGCTGCTCCATATGGACGTCGTGCAGGAGCGGTTGGAGCGCGAATACAACCTAAGCCTTATTACGACGGCGCCGTCAGTGATCTACAAGGTGACCAAAACCAACGGTGAAGAGCTTACCGTCGACAACCCCGCGCACCTGCCGCCGCCGGGTAATATCGCGAAGATCGAAGAACCCTACATTCGCCTTACGCTGCATCTGCCAAACGAGTTTGTGGGCAATGTCATCGCGCTTTGCGAAGAGCGCCGCGGTATCCAGAAAAAAATCGACTACATCACCAGCGACCGCGTGACGCTCGAGTACGAGATGCCGCTTTCCGAGATGGTGTTCGATTTCTTTGATCGTCTTAAAAGCTCGACCAAGGGCTATGCCAGCATGGACTATGAGCTCATCGATTATCGCGAAGGCGACATGGTGAAGCTCGACATCATGATCAACGGCGACCCGGTCGATGCGCTTTCGGTCATCATTCATCGGGCCAAGGCGGCGCACCGCGGGCGCGAGCTGGCCAAGAAAATGAAAGAGCTCATCGAGCGCCAGATGTTCGAGGTGGTCATTCAGGCGGCAATCGGCGCCAAGATCATCGCGCGCGAAACCCAGGGCGCCTTGCGCAAGAATGTCACGGCAAAATGTTACGGCGGGGATATTACCCGCAAGCGCAAGCTCCTCGAAAAGCAAAAAGAGGGCAAAAAGCGCATGAAGATGATTGGCACGGTCGAAATACCGCAGGAGGCTTTCCTCGCGGTCTTGAAGGTGGACTGATGGCCGAAAGCAAACCGGAATCAAAGAAGTTTGCTGACCGCTACCAGATCTCGCCGGTGACGGCGCTGTACACGCTTCTCAAAGATTACTTTCTGGCCATCGCTGGCGCCGCGGTTTTCGCGCTGCTGCTGCGTGTATACATCGTCGAGGCTTTTCGCATTCCCACCGATTTCATGGTGCCCATGCTGCTACCCGGTGACCACATTCTGGTGAACAAGCTCACCTATAGCGGCGTGTTCGGCATGGCCTCGAGCAAGCCGGCGCGTGGCGACGTCGTCATTTTCACTTTTCCAAATGACCCGACCAAGGACTACATCAAACGCGTGGTGGCCGTGGCGGGGGATACGG
>JACQAW010000388.1 GCA_016194725.1 Deltaproteobacteria bacterium | reverse complement strand
CTACAAGTAAACGTGGGCAGCCTTGCGCTGCAGAAGTCCGACCTCGATTCGGCCATCAAGCATTTTCAACGGGCGCTCGAGCTGAATCCGGCCAACGACAAAGCCATCAGCGGCATGGGCATGGTTTATCTGGGCAAAAAGAACCTCGCGAAGGCGCATGAACAGTTCGTCGCAAGTTTAAAGATCAATTTGAACAATCTTGGCGCAATTTACAACCTGGTAAAGTGCGCTTACGAGATCAGGAAATTCGACGAGTCTTCGGACATTTTGTGCCGTTACATCGAAGTGAATCCCGTGAACACGAATATCTTATATAGCTACGCGGGCATTCTTTATCACCAGCACCAGTATGAGCTGGCATTCACGCAAGTGAAGAAAATCATGGATAGCAATCCGGCCCATGCCGGAGCAAAAGAACTTTTGGATTTAATTCAGGCCAAGCTGGCCTGAAATCGACCAAGGAGAGGTCAAAAATGGCAGGGAATTCGACTACCGATCTCGACACATTGCTTGAAGGCATAGACAAGCAGCTCTTGCTGAAGCTTCTGGACTCGCTCATCGCCGAGCAGAAAATCAAAATGGCTCCTGAATGTGAAGAACGGGAAGGAAGATGAAAATCATCATCCTGCAGCTCGCGCGCCTTGGGGACATTGTTCAAACCCTGCCGACGATTCAGGGCCTGAAAAAAGCGCATCCTGGTTGCGAAATCACGATGGTAGTACGCAGCACCTTTGCCGATGCCGCCCGAATTTCGCCACATGTGGACAAGCTTGTGGAGTTTTCGACTCAGGACATCCTGGGACCTACGCTTACCGATCCGAACGGCAAAGCCGAGTCGCTTGCGCGCCTGATACACTGGGTGGCCAACGAGCTGCTGACGGTGGAATATGATTTGCTGCTGAATCTGACCTTCACGCCTGCAAGTGCTTACCTTGCAAGCCTGGTGCGGGCAAAAGACCGCCGCGGAGTCATGGCCTCGCTTTCGCAATCGGGCGACTCCATTGCGATTCATGATCCCTGGAGCCAGTATTTTTTCGCGCAGGTACTGGAGCGCAATCTGAATATCCTGCATGTAAATGATATATTCATGCGAATTGCCGGGGTTGGGGCGGGTGCCTGGCCCCTGCAAATGAATGAGCCGGTTTTGGCCAGCCCGCCACCGGCCCTGGCGCCGGACCGCCTGCGCATTGGCATTCAGCTGACCGCAAGCACTAACGACAAGACACTCAATCACAAAGTCTGGGCTCAGATATGCAAAGTCATCCTGAGCGTGCACGAAAACTCGGAGCTGATTTTCTTCGGCAGCGCCAACGACGCCGATGCGATCGTTGCCGTGCTTACCGAAATTCACCAGACGGCTCCGGGCCTCATGAGCCATCGCTTCACCGTGCTTGCCGGACGCGTGAAATTTCATGAAAATATTCCGTGGGTGCGCAGCTGCAATTTTGTGGTGTCACCCGATACCGCGATGGTGCACCTGGCGTCGGCTTGCGGCACCCGGGTAATTGAAATTCCACTGGGTGGCGTGCGGCCCGAGGAAACCGGGCCCTATGGCGACGGTCACCATATCGTTTATGCGGCAAACGCCGACGGCGAGCAGCTCTCATTTGAGGTTGCCCGTATAATCGGTGGGGAGAAGGCGAAAACCGTGGTGGCCGAGGCCATTACGAAGTTCACCCCTTGCACCACCGGAGTGCCTCGCAGCGAAATTGTTCCACACAATTTCATTCAGGAAGCGACCAGTAACTTTTTCATGCAGGCTTATTATCTGCTCGCTGAGTTTCGTTGTGGCGGCAGGCAGGAGGACATCGTGATTCCAAAACTCGATGACCCGAAACAGACTGCCGCCCTGGACCGGTTGGTGAACGCCTATGACGCTCTGTGTACGACTCGGCGCCTGTCCGAATTTGGCCAACACCACTGTCTAATGATGCTGGAAAACCCGGGGGACCAGGCGCTCTTGAAAGATCAGATGGCGAAACTTGCCGAGATCGAATCGATGCTCGCCAAGCTTCAGAATTCTGTTTCATTAGTGAAACCGCTCATTGATACTTGGAGGGTGGCGAAGGACGTCGCCTACGCTCCGACGTCGAACGGCTTGGAGGATATCCTGGCGTTGACGGAAGGATGTTATCGCGAGTTGGGCCAGAACGTGGACATCGTTCAACAGCTCTTGCAAACGGCGGTCGAAGCCGCTCAAGGCAAGGTGAAGGACGTGAAGCCCTCGAACTCAGCATCCCGAGGGGCCGAATTAGAATCGATTTGATGTAACAGAAGTATCCAGGGAGAGGGTATACAGTATGATGACAAAGACAATTCGCGTAAATGGTATCGAGCAGGCTATTCCCGAAGGGGCCACGATCTTCGAGGAGTTCATCACGGGATTGAACAAAAGCCTGAGCTCGGAACGCAAAGTGATTTCGAGCATCCGGGTCAACGGCCAGGAAATTTCGGAATCCGACGAAAAGCAGTTCAACGGCATGCAGCTCGAACAAATGGGCGAGATTGACGTTGAAACGGCCAACCCGGCCGACCTTGCGTATCAGACGCTGAATACCCTGGAGCAGTACATCGACCGCCTGGTTACGAGTATCGGTCGTGCAGCCGTGCACTACCGCGGAAAAAATCTTATCAGTGCCGACGCCTACTTCGCCAAGTCGATCGACGGTCTCGACCTTTTCGTGCAGACGATCGGCGGCGTGAAGTTGGCCCTGCGCGTGGGCCTGAACACCCACGTTGCGCTGGCCGAAGCCGAGCTGATCAGCGTGATGAACGACCTGCTCGATGCCAAACGCCAGAACAACTATCTGTACATGGCCGAGCTGCTTGAAAAAGAGCTCATCGAAAACCTGAGCGAGTGGAAAGACAAAATTTTCCCGCTGCTCCGCAACTTCAGAGCGTCCTGAGCGCTACAGCGCCTGGGCCCGAGCCTGCACCGCTGTATAAAAAAACACGCTTTCCGGTGACTTGGCCACCAGCGCCAGCTCGTTGGTCATCTGCGTTACCAGGTCCTTCGTTACGCGCTTCGAACGCAGCAGCGTGGGCGCGCCGCTCAAGAGCAGGTCGGTCCAGTAGCGAATGAACTCGGCACGCTGCTTGGGCGTGCGCGAATCGAAGTGAAACTGGATCAGGCGCGTTTCGATGTTCTGAAACCCCGCCTTCAGCAAAAGATTTCCAAGCTTCGCCCCGACAAACGGATCACCACGCATGGTCCACTGATGGTCGTTGAACTCCATCCAGTATTTCACGGTGGCCGGGCTATAGGGCTCCATGAACAGCGAGGCGTTGTGCACCTCGGTGGCATATATGATCGAACCCGATTTCAGAGTACGCAACGTTTCCCTGAGAATGGCCACCGGATCAGGCACATGCTCGAGAAGCCAGCAGATGAACGCACCGTCAAAGGTGCCATCGGCGAATTTCGTCTTTGAGGCATCGGCGTGATGAAGCGCGACTCGCTTCTGCCTGATCTCGTGCGAAAGGAATCGCCGTGCCTGGTCCATCTGTGGCTTCGAGGCATCGACTCCGGTAATGCGCAGATGCGGAAACCTTCTCAACAGCACCGACGTTTGCGCCCCAACCCCGCAGCCAACCTCGAGCAGATTCGTAGCCCGCCGCAAATCGATATGCTCATAGACGAACGGTTCCAGAAAGGTGGCCTGGGAATAGAGCCGGTCCTGTTCTTTCGACGAGAACCCGTGCATGTAACCCACGGAACGCGCAGTTTTTTTCTCCATCGAAGACACTCCTATTTTCGCTTTCCGCGCAGGTATGCCAGGCGTTCGCGAATTTGTTTTTCCAGACCAGATTCTTTAGGCTGATAATACCGGCGATCTTTCAGCTCGGCGGGCAAGTTGGTCTGGCCGGTTACCGCGTCCGGAAAGTCGTGGGCATACTTGTAGCTCGCGCCATAGCCAAGGTTTTTCATCAGCCTGGTGGACGCGTTGCGAATGTGCAGCGGTACCTCGAGGTTACCGTGCTCGCGCACGTCGCTCAGGGCTTCCTCGATTCCCAGGTACGAGGCATTGCTCTTTGGCGCACAGGCCAGATACGTCACGGCCTGGGCAAGGCTGATGCGTGCTTCGGGCATTCCCACGAAATCGACGGCATCGCGCACATTGAGTGCCACTTGCAGGGCCCGCGGATCGGCATTGCTGATATCCTCCGAAGCGAAAATGACCATGCGACGCACGACGAAGAGCGGATCTTCGCCCGACTCGAGCATGCGGGCCAGATAGTAAAGCGCCGCATCGGGATCGCTGTCACGCAGTGACTTTATGAAGGCCGAAATCGTGTTGTAATGTTCTTCGCCGCTGGAATCGTAGCGCAGCGTGCGCGAACCCAATGCGCGCTCGAGGACTTCACGGCCCTGATCGCCGTCCAGCACAGCTTTGCCTTTCAGCGAATGGACGTAATCGGTTACGCGTTCAAGCAGCGTCAGCGCGCGCCTTGCGTCGCCGTTAGCCAGCTTCACGATTTCTGCAAGCCAGTCCGGCGGCAGGGTGACGCCTAAGGCGCCGAGTCCATAGGTCGGGTCGGACAGGGCTCGCTCGACGATTGCCTGCAGCTCTTCGCTGGCCAGCTGCTTCAGTACAAACACGGGAGCTCGCGAAAGCAGCGCTGAGTTCAGTTCGAAGCTCGGGTTTTCAGTCGTCGCGCCAATCAGGGTAACCGTACCGTCTTCGACATACGGAAGCAGGGCATCCTGCTGCGATTTATTGAACCGATGAATCTCATCGACGAACAGGATTGTCCTGCGTCCCGAGATGCGCAGCAGCTCTTTTGCGCGGGCCACGGACTCCTTGATGTCCTTCACGCCCGACATCACCGCCGAAAGGCTGATGAACTCGCGTTCCGTGTGCTGAGCAACGATGCGCGCGAGCGTCGTCTTGCCTGTTCCGGGCGGGCCCCAAAGGATGAAGGAATGAACGCGATCTTCTTCTATGGAGCGCCGAAGCGGCGAGTTCGGGCCCACCAGCGCTTCCTGGCCGCGAAATTCTTCGAGCCGCTGGGGCCGCATGCGCTCGGCCAGAGGTCCCCCACGTGCAGCGGCTGCGGAAGGCTTAGTGTCTTGCTGCGCATGAAGTGATTCGTCAGGGAACAGGGTTGGCTCGGCCATGATCTGTCTTTAATTTCGGGTACCTAGTAAGTCAAATACCGTAAATACTTGACCAAAATAGTGTAGCATGGTACGACACCCAGCACAGTAAACTAATTGGAGTTATCTCGCATGTTTCTGAAGATTTTCATGGGATTTTTATTTCTGATCATCGTGGCCGCTGAGACCTTTGCCGCGGGCCCGGGCTCAATGTCGATTGAGCGGTTCGTGACTGAAGTCGCGAGAAAAACCGGGCAGCCCGCCGAACAAGTGCGCGAAAGAGCGATAGAGTCGCTGCAGCCCCGCCAAGGCCAACGAAATGGTTCGCCTGCTGCAAAAAAGCGCGATTTTTCGAGTGAGCACCGGGCTGGAAGCGATTCGCATCGAAGCCATTCAAAATGATGCTGGAAATGCTTTTGAGGGACTCAGAGAAAGCAATCTGCTCGAGGTCGTCCAGCTCAAGGCGCAGGTACTGGCAACCACCGCACGGGCCCTGGAAGCCAGGGTAGCGCGTGGCGAGGACGTTGCAGCTGCGACAGCCCAGCTCAAGCGGGTCAAACTCGACCAGAGCAAGGTGGGAAATGAGCTCTACTTCGCCACTACCAAGTATCTGAGCCTGCACCACGTTCCATTTCAGGCGATCATGATTGACGGACGCCCCATGATTCAGCTGCAAGACGCGGGAACGCTCATCGATGTGACCCAGATGGACGAAGCCACGCTGCAAGTCCTCTTGCAGCGCATTAAGTAGTATTAGGAATTGACGAAGACAGGATAGGCACTTACTTACAAAGTGGATGCCTCCTCAAATCAAAACTGTCGGAATCGTTGTTAAGCACAATGTGCCCGAAGCGAAAAAGCTGGCCCTGGAAGCGGGCGCCTTTCTGGAAAAGAAGGGCAAGCGCGTTCTCTATGATTCCGACCACACCAAGGACCTGATCGTCAGCAAAGCCGATCTGATGCTGGTGCTCGGCGGCGACGGAACATTCCTTACCGTGGCGCGCCGAATGGCGAAACGAAGCGTGCCGATTCTGGGCGTCAATATGGGGCAGCTGGGATTTCTGACCGAGGTAAAAAAGTCTGAGCTCTTTGCGGCGCTTACGGCCGCGCTTGCCGGGCGCCTTGTCGCAAGCGAACGCACGATGATGGAATGCACTCACATTCGCAAAGGCAAAATACTTTTAAAGACAGTCGTGGTGAACGATGTCGTCGTGAGCCGTGGGGCCATAGCTAGAATTTTTGACATGCAGGTGCTGGTCGATGAGCTGCTGGTCACGAATATCAAGGCGGATGGACTGATCATCTCGACCCCCACAGGCTCGACTGCCTACGGCCTGGCTGCGGGTGGCCCGATTATCAGTCCTGAGGTCAAGGCCATGGCCATCGTGCCCATTTGTCCGCATTCCCTTACGCTGCGCCCAATCGTCATTCCCGACACTTCGGAAATCACAGTTATTC
>JACQAW010000409.1 GCA_016194725.1 Deltaproteobacteria bacterium | reverse complement strand
CCCCGAACGCGATCATGAGCAGTACGGCCACGCCGCGCGCTTTAAAAAAGGATCGGCTCTCTTTGACGCCATTCACGATGTTGAGTTGCTGCATGATGGCCAGCATTCCGCTGGACGCAGCCCATAAGGTGCCCAGCGCGCCAAAAGAAAGAAGTCCCCCGTTTTTATTCGCCACGACTTCCTGCACCGCGCCCGTGAAGGCTTGAGCGGCCTGAGCCGGCAGCAGCTGGCCCAGCAGCTCCATAATGGCCTGCTGCAGATTGGGAATGCCCAGATAGGGCAGCAGGCTGAGCAGGAAAATCATGGCGGGAAAAATAGCGAGGAAAAGGTAATAGGCCAGCGCGGCGGCGCCATTTGAGACGTTGTGGTCCTGGATATTTTTCTGGAGCTCATGCAGTGATTTTTGCACTCCCCGTCTGGTGCAGAACTCGTGCCTCAAAACCGACCGGTGTGACGCCGCGCTCGAGCATGGCATAAAAACTGAAATGGGCGCCCACCAGCCAGATTTTTCCGCCGCGAGAGCGCCCATTTCGATTCAACTCGAACGTTCGAAGGGACTTACGGGACTGGGGTGTAAGCCGGGCCAAAAGCGTAGTCCAGCTCTTCCAAGGTTTCTTCAGCCTTCGCGAAAGCGAACTTCACGTTCTCGGGGAACGAGTGGCCGTGGCCACGTTCGATGCCATAGGCCAGCGCGTCGGCGCGGCGATTGATCTGGTAGTACAGCTGACCCAGCTCAAACTTGATATCGACGTAGCGATGACGGCCGCTGCGTTCGATTTCGCTGTCGATGGCCAGCGCGCGTTCGGTGAACATGCGGGTTTCCTGAGACAGCTCGCGCAGCATGCGCACAATGCGTGCTTCACGGAAGCTCCAGTCGCGCTCAGCTTCGGCCAGGCTCAGAACCCGGGACACACGCTGGTGCAGGTGTTCTGAAAGAATCGTCACTTCAGCCATGCGATAACCGGTGCGGCCGGCCAGCTGGTAAAAGCGGGCCAGGTGCTGCACCGACGCGTGCACGCGGCGCACTTCGGCGTTGAGCTGAGCAAAGGTGCCGCGGCCTTCGAAAAGGAGCGGGTTGCGCGCCATTTCGTTGGTCTCGCGAACCAGGTTCTGGAACGCACGCACGCTGAGCGTGGGGCGTTGCGAATAGATGGGTTCAGCATCGAGGGCATTGCGGAATTCCAGCGCCGCGACTTTTACGTCGACGAGCGACTTGATCGCGAACAGCTCAGACTGCTTGGTGGCGAAGATGGAATCCACCTCGGCCTTACGCTGGGCAAGCATGGCCAGAACCGCGCGAACTTCGACTTCGGTCTTGGGGCCGTTGCCCAGGTTGATGCTAGGGATAACGATGTTGCCAGTCGATTCGCCGAAGATGCGGTTGGCGAGGTCGGCGGCCATGTCAGCGTCGCGGGCCGTTTCGGTGGCCATGCGATGAACCAAGCCCTTGGTGGCAGGAGCATTGGGATCATGGATGACGCGGGGACGGGCCATGGCTGGAACCGCGAGAACGGCAACCAGGCCTGCGCCTACTGCAAGACGCAGGACGTTTTTCGAAATACTCATTTAGGTCTACTCCTTTGAAAAAAGATACTGTGCGTTAGTTGGCCTGCGCTAGCACACCGTGTTGGTGTGTGCAAAGCAGTTTGCGCATAAAAACGTGTTCAGAGCGGAGCCAGGAGCCTCAGCCTGAGAGTGGAGATGAGTTTGGAGTTAGTTACTCGTCTTCCTCTCCAAACTCATCTCCGCTCTAAAAATGGAGGACGTGAGCTTCGAGGTAGACGCCCGGCTTGTCAAAGTCCCCACTAGGATCGCGTACATAACCGCGGCTGACATACATACGTGCCACCCCGGTTGCGCCGCGACGTACGTGAAGGCAAACGTGTTTTGCCTTCCACACGTCGCGCACGATCTCTTCGGCCTTTGACAGTAAAGCCCCGGCGAGCCCTTTTCCGTGCAAGGAAACATCGGTTGCCAGGTGCCGAAGATCTGCGCCGTCGGCAAGCCAGGCTTCGGTACCCAGGGCGCCGGGTTTGAAAATGGAAACCGTGCCGACGATTTTGCCGTCAAGCTCGGCCACGAGAATGGTGGCGTGCCTTCGCTTTTCGGCGACAGCCCGCAGCTCGCGCTTGCGTTCGTCATGCACGACCACTTCGGGCATCTTCTGCGCGTAGGCCGTGACGAAAGCCTCGACCAGGATTTCGCCGATTCGAACATCATCTTGCGGAGTGGCTTCGCGAACCGTGATGGCTTTACTCATATGGATTTGCCAGGTAGCTTTATCTCATGAACTCCACCAATGTGCAAAGTCGTGCCGGATTCGGCGTCACCCATGAGATGGTCACTACCGCTTTTACCCTGGACGGTTACAAGATCGTCACGAATCTGGGCGTGGTGCGCGGAATCACCGTGCGCTCGCGGTCGGTGATCGGGAATGTGGGGGCGGCTTTTCAGATGTTTTTTGGTGGGAATATCACGCTCTTTTCCAGTCTTTGCGAACAGGCTCGCAACGAAGCTTTCGAGATGATGCTGCGGCATGCGACGGAGCGGGGGGCTAACGCCGTGATTGGGATGCGCTACGACGCCACTGAAATCATGAATGGAGTCAGTGAGGTGCTGGCTTACGGCACGGCGGTTGTGGTTAGCCGGGGATAGCGCCGTTTTTACCCGCTTGCTCCTTTTGCGCGGACACCAGGAGCAAGCGAATAAAGAGTTTCGGACTATTTCCTGGGCCCCGCAGTCACTTTAAATGAAGCTTTGCCAAGAGAATTGGCCCAGAGATTAAATCCCACGAACCCGGGAGTGGAAGAGATGGGGACGCCCAGCTTTTCCACTTTCAACGCATACACCGTGAACAGATAGGTGTGTTTTCTGCCAATGGGTGGGCACGGCCCGAAATACCCCGGTTTGCCCGCATCGGTCATCATTTCCACTGAGCCTTGGGGAATTTTCGCCTGGCTTAAGTCACCCAGGTCGATCTTGTGAACATTCGCCGGAATGTCGATGAGCACGTAATGCCAGAAGCCGGAGCCCGTCGGTGCGCTTTCGTCATAAACCGTGACAGCAAAGGACCTGGTTCCTTCCGGTACGTTTTTCCATTCCAGTGCTGGTGACATGTTTTTCGCCGAGCAGCCGAAGACATTCGCATAATAATCGGCTGGAATCGACTGACCAGGCTTTAAGTTGCCGGTCAGTTCAAATTTTTCCGCAGCCGAAGCATTTACACCGAATGCCGTCGCTGCAAAAACTGTCGCGGATAGTAAGTTAAAAACCATAGTCTTGAAGTGCATTTGAGTCTCCATTATCAAGTTTGCAGCCTAAAGTCAGAAAGCTACGCTGTACTTTAACCCAATGAATTTTGCTTTTGTATCATTACCGTGTACGTCAGTAACGATTCCATCATCCATCGCGCCAACGCGATGCTCAATGGCATGGCGGATTTTCGCCGCTTTCTGGCTGAGCATGAATTTTACGTAACCATTGACATTGTAAGCCATTGCCGTGGCGTTGCCGCCGGCGACCTGGATATTGCCCGAGCCGCGCGCAGGCGCAGCCGAAGCTTCGCGCATTCATCGATTTCTTCAAATCGGCGCGGCCGTCAAAATGAATGAGCGACTTACGTCACTTCGCTGATTCCCTGCCTTCATTTTCGGCTTCAGTTTTTCCAGGATGCCCGTCGGGTTCAGTGTGCTTCGCATCTCGGGCATCTTCAGTCTTTGCCCAGTTTGGTTTTTCGAAATACGCATTCAGGTCGGTCTGCGCTTTCTTGAGGGCTTCTTGGAACGCGGCCTCGCCGGCGCCGTTATCCGATAAGCAAGTGTCGAGAATTCTCCAAACCGGAGATTCCGCCACCAGTGCCGCGTGTTCGGGCGTGCCATTGCTAGAAACGGCTTTATCGGCGACCCAGGCGGACTCGTAAGTGCGGCTCGAGATAAGTTTTTCCGACGCTCCATCGTTGCCATAAACTTCGATGGTCACGATCTCGTCGGCGGCCTCGAAGTATTTCATCCGCAGCGATTTCCTGGTTTTCGGATCCCTGCAAATTTTCTCGCTGCTTCCGGGCCAATGCTTTTTGCCCTTCGCGTCAATGACGACGTCGTGCGTGGCGCCGCAGTACGAAACTTCCAGCCCATTGGGGTGGCCGTCATTAAAACATTTTCTTTCCCACTCGGAATAATTTTTTCTGACCGTGAGTACGTTGCCGTGCGTGTCAAATGAGATGTCGCTCCAGTTTTTTTGTGAAACGCGCCCTTCGAGCGAGGGGCTAACCATCAGCTCTTTGAGCTTTCCCGTCTTGTCGAACTGTTGATAAAGGACAAGGTCTTTCGAGCCGGATGCGTCGGGGTCTGGCAACCGGGATTTCATTTGTAGATTGGCATGGCGATAAAATTCTTTGTACGCCTGATAAGCGGGACCTTTGATCTTACTCATCTCTTGCACGTCCACCAGCGCGCCGTCGGACTGGTTCGTCCAGATCTCGCGAACGACTTCGCCTGCGGCGTTGTGGCACTTCTTTTCAAATAGCTCGATGCCCCCACTCCCCTGCGTGGTGCTGACCACTGCGTGCGTTCGCTCAGGACAGGTCTTTAGTCGATCGGTATTGAGCTTGGGGTAGGGCTGTGCCGCGAACGTGGTAGTTGAAAAGCCAGCTAGTGTGAGTAAAGCGATTAGGTTAGTCATCTTCATTATCCTCACAAGGAAGGAAAGGCCGGGGCCCGTCGACCCCGGTTTCCTATAATGCGGCGTCAAAATGGGTCAGGCCGCGACCTTCAGCTTGCCGCGCTGGTTGATCGGCACGTATTCGGTGGTCTGCGGGCCGGTGTAGATCTGGCGCGGACGTCCGATCTTGGTGGCTCCGCCTTCGTTCATTTCCTTCCAGTGGGCGATCCAGCCCGGCAGACGGCCCAGCGCGAACATGACCGTGAACATGTTCACGGGAATGTTCAGGGCGCTGTAGATGATGCCGCTGTAGAAGTCGACGTTCGGGTACAGCTTCTTGTCGATGAAGTACTGGTCTTTGAGAGCCGCTTCTTCGAGGCGCTTGGCGATCTCGAGCAGCGGGTTGTTCACGCCCATCCGGGCCAGAACCTTGTCGCACGCTTTTTTGATGATCGCCGCGCGCGGGTCGAAGTTCTTGTACACGCGGTGGCCAAAACCCATGAGCTTGAAGCTCGAGGTTTTGTCTTTGGCCAGACGCACGTACTTGTTCACGTCGCCGCCGTCGCGGTGGATGTCGGCCAGCATCTCCATGACGGCCTGGTTGGCGCCGCCGTGCAGCGGGCCCCAGAGCGCGCAGATGCCGCCTGAAATCGACGCAAACAGGTTCGCGGCACTGCTGCCGATGAGCCTGACGGTCGAGGTGCTGCAATTCTGTTCATGATCAGCGTGCAGGATCAGCAACAAGTTGAGCGCTTCGACGACCTCTTTGGGCACGTGATACGGTTCGGTTGGAACGGCAAACATCATGTGCAGAAAATTCGAGCAGTAATCGAGGTCGTTGCGGGGATAGATGCGCGGCTGGCCGATCGACGTCTTGTATGCATACGCCGCGATGGTTGGAATCTTGGCCATCAGGCGATGGATGCTGATTTCGACCTGGTCTTTATTCGTGGGATCGAGCGAGTCCTGGTAGAAGGTGGACATCGCGCAGACGATTGAGCTCAGCACCGCCATGGGATGCGCATCGCGCGGAAACCCGTCATAGAGTTTTACCAGGTCCTCGCGCACCAGCGTGTGCTGGGTGACGCCTTTGGTGAACGCATCCAGCTCGACGCGCGTTGGCAGATGGCCGTAGATCAATAAATAACTGACCTCGAGAAAGTTGGACTGCGAGGCAAGCTGCTCAATGGGAATGCCGCGGTAGCGAAGCACGCCCTTTTCGCCGTCCAGAAAGGTAATCGCGCTTTGGCAGCTCGAGGTGTTGGCATAGCCGTTGTCGATGGTGATGTAGCCCGTCTGGTCGCGAAGCTTCGAGATGTCGAAGCCTTTCTCGTTCTCGCTGCCGCGCACCACGGGAAACTCAAATTGTTTACCTTCGATTTCGACCTTTACGGGTTTTAACTTGGTATCGTCGCTCATGACAGGACTCCTTCTTGAAAGACGTGCTGCACTCTTGAAGGGCAGGTATGGTGTTTCCAGACTTATCGGCAGGACCAGGCAAAAACTTTAGTGCGGCGCAATTACAGGCTGTTTTGCCGCTGGAAATTCAGCAGGCCGTTGACCGCTCATGTATTAATGGCAGCGGCTGCTTGCAATTCAACTGCCCGAAATGCATAGTCGGGGCCAAATGACGCAGTTTTTTGAAACCCTCAGTTTGGAACGGCGGCAGCGCGCGATGTCGTGCCTGCTCGGGTGCGACCGGCTCTATGTTATCGCCTTCGATCGCGAAGGTAAGATTTTTTATTCCGATGGGCAGCTGCTTTCACAGCGGGGCCTGAAGCCGATGCAGCTGGCGGGCACGTCGGTGTTCGATCAGTCGCACGATTGGCCGGGAAATATCGACTTCACCCGGCGCGCGCTTCAGGGCGAGAAGCTGGTAGCGCGCGGAAGCGTAAATGAAAAGATTGTGGAAATGCATTTTACGCCTTTTCAGGACGGAAACGGGGATGTTCAGGAAGTCTGGGGCGTGGCCATCGACGTCACAGAAGCGCAGAAGATTTCACAGGAGCGTGATTTTCTGCTCGAAGCCAACCGCGTGCTGTCGGATTCGCTGGACTACGATCTGACGCTGGACCGGGTAGCCCGCCTTGCCCTGGGCGTGTTCGCCGACTACTGCCTGATTCGCCTGGTGGATGAGGCCGAGCCAGGCCAGCTGCGCCTGGTGGCGGTTGCCCATGTCAACCCTCGGCAGGAAGACGTGGCATTTGAGCTGCATCGCCGGTACACGCGAAAAGGCGAGCGCAGCGCGCCGTTGTATCAGGTGCTCGATACGAAAAAAACCGCAGCCCATCTGGTCATAAGCGAAGAGATGCTGACTGCCGCTGCGGCTTCCGATCAGGAGAGACATGCGTTGGTCAACCTGGCCGCATGTTCCTCGCTTCTGGTGCCTTTGGTCGCAAGAGGCCAGTGCCTGGGCATTGTCACATTTTCACGTTCGCGGCTCGAGTCGGGCAGGCATTATACCGAGGCTGACATTCGATTTGCGGAGGAGCTTGCCCGTTGCATGGCTCTGGCGGTTGAGCGCGCATTGCTTTTTCGAAAGATCGCGCAATGAGCACCGTCAACGAAACCGTGCCGCAGGCGAAAATCAAGCTCATCGAGGTGGCCGCCGAACTTGTCTATCACCAGGGGTGGAACGCCACCGGCATGAATCAGATCCTGGGCGACTCCAAGGTTCCCAAGGGCTCTTTCTATTATTATTACGAGTCCAAAGACGACCTGGGAGTTTCCATCGTGCATTTGCACGCTCAGAAGCTTCGCGAATGTTACGACCGCACGCTGTGCAATGGGAATTACACCGGCCGACAGGCCTTCGGGAAATTTTTCGAAGAGCAGCTGGAGTTTCAACGCAGGGGCGAGTGGCGCTATGGCTGTGCGGTAGGCTCTTTCAGCAACGAGGTCGCGGCCACCACCGAGAAAATCGCCCAAGCCTGCCGTGAGTCTTTTGAAGAAGGCATCGGAGCGTTTGGCGTTGCCATCGAACGCGGGCGACGCGATGGTACCATGGTGCAGGTTTCAGACACGCGAAGTCTTGCGACCGCGTTTTTTTCGGCCTGGCAAGGCGCGCTGCTTGCCGCGAAAACTTTTCAGCAAGAAGCGCCCCTGCGCGAAACCGTAGCCTGGATTGAGCAGGGTCATTTTCGCCGTTGAGTTTCTGGCGCCATTTCTGTTTTTGGCATTGTTCCTGAATGGCTTTTTTGAATGCTGCCACGGATTCTTCCATTCCTGATGCTCGCGGCGTGCGGGTGCGGTACGGCGAGCCATCGTGTGGCCGATCCTGGCGCCGAGCTGACCAGCCGCGGCGCCAAGGCAGCCGTTCAGCATTCGCTTGATGAAGTGAATAGCCGCGCCAGGTCGATTTTCAGGCAGCTCGACATTCAGGTGACCGGCTCTCGCCAGCTGGAGTCGGGTAAAGTTCGCGAGCTGACCGGCCGGCTTGGCAATACGGACGTCACAGTTACGATGGAATCGGCACCCGAGGCAAAGGTCACCACGAATCTAGAAGTCGAGGTTACCACCAGCGTCGCGCAGTGGGACCCCGAACTTGCGCTGCAGATTCTGAGTTTTATTTTCGAGCCAGGTTGAGCCTGCGGCTACTTCGCGCCCAGTCCGGCTTTTTGGTACAGGCAGTAGCTGCGATCGATGTCATTTTGCTCAAGGTGCACCATGGGAGTGCCCAGCAGATAGGTGCGGTTCTCATTGGAGTTGGTAATGGCGCGGTAGTCGTTTTCGCCCTTCATGATGGCGCGGCGATAGGGGTTGTTTTCGGGAATTGAAGCGCACGGCAGAGCGGCGTACCCGCCGCCCTTGTTGGTGCAGCTGTGGTCCAGCCCCAGCACGTGCCCGAACTCGTGCAGCGCCACTCCGAAAAACAGGTCGTCCGAGAGCTCAGCCGAGTTGAGATACACCACGATGTGAGGATGAGTCAGCGCGGTCGCAAACATTCCCCGCCCGCTGCAGCGGTTGGTAACTCCGGCAGTCGAGATGCTGTAACCCATGCGAGTCCAGTGCTCGACGCTGTGCTCGGCCACGACGTAAACGCCTTCGTCGACGTTCTCGCCGCAAAACTCCATTCCCGAATAATAATTTTTGACGCCGGGAATTTCGCGCTCAGCAGCCACTTCGAAAAGCGCCTTGTGCAGAGAATATTGAAACAGGCGATTCCACTGGCTGGCGGCGCGGCGAATGTCTTTTTTCCGTGATGGGCTGAAGGTGGGGTCGATATATAGTTTTACCGGAAGATTCGCCAGCGGCGCAAACAGCGTGCCCTCCTGGTCGCTGGCAACGCTACAGGCCGAGCCGGGCTCAGGAATTTTAAGGCCGGCGAAGTCATCGCAGCCGGTAAACAGGAACGCGCCCATTCCAACCGCAATCAGGTATGCGAGCAATCTTGGAGACGAAACTGTTTTCAAGTTCATGAAGGTCTTTTAAATTATTGAAGCAAATTAGTCAACTATAAAGACAGGCAACTTTCTTCGTAATTTGCCATGATATGAAGGTTTTCATGAGATCTTTACGTCAGATTCATCTTTATCTGGGCTGTATTTTCGCGCCGCTGCTCATTTATTTTTCGATCTCGGGCGCCTGGCAGACCTTTCGTTTCAACGACGTGCCCAAGGGCCCCGACGGGGAAAAAGCCACGTTGCGCCTGGCGCTGCGAGCCTTGTCGAACCCGCACCGCAACTCAACCCTGCCCGGTTATAGCGCGAAGACCTCGCAGTCCGTTTCGTTCAGCGCGGCGGCGGCGCTGATG
>JACQAW010000408.1 GCA_016194725.1 Deltaproteobacteria bacterium | reverse complement strand
GCCTGCGCCATGGGCACCAGGGGCGCGTCCCAGATTACGCCTCCGCCGAGCAGCTTTCCTTCCGGGCTGGTCAGCCACGACTGGTACTCCCGCATCTTGGTCAGAGTGAGGCGGATAGCCTTGATGGACACTCCAATCGAACGCCCTTCCATGGCCTTTTTGGCTTCTTCGTCCTTGGCGGCCTCGACATGCGCGACGATCCATTTTTCGATAAGCCAGGTGAGCGCGCGAACGTTGTTTGAAACATTGGTGTTGAACGCGCGCTTCTGCGCGAAGTGATAGCGCTTGCCCGGCGTTTCTTTGCACGAGGCCACCGCCGACACCACTGTGAACTTTGCCGGTGACGAGGACCGCGCCATTTTATCGGGTTTCACAAGCGTCGAAAGCGCGGCACCCACGAAGTAGGGTGTATTTTTGTCGGGGTGTTTGAGCATGGCGTCGGCGCCGAACTCGCCCAAAAACTCGCGTGCGACTTCCTCGATAGTGCGAGTGGGAATTTTATCAGGCGTGCGCTTGTAAAGATTGCAGGCTTCATCGATGGCCATTTCAAGCGCGCCTTGTTCACCGAACTGCATGAAGTCGGGATACTTGAAGGTGAGGTAGCGGCGCAAAACCGTGGGCTGCACGAAGGGCGCATCGACTGCCGAGACTGCTTTGTCGTAGGCTATGTTTTTTACGACGATGAGCTGAGTGGGTGAGCCGATGTACCAGGCGCGCCAGGTACCGGGCAGCACGGCGCCAAGCGGGATGGGCGGGGTGGACGGTGGCGGAGCTGCGAGTGCTGCGCTAGTGCCGCCAGCTGTTACTGGTGCCGGGGCGGCCGTCGTGGGAGTAGCTGTGGTTGCAGTTGTTGTTGGCGTTGCAGGTGCGGTAACTGGTGCAGTTGGGGAAGCCGGTGCAGCTGCTGGTGCCATGGCTGGCGCGAGTGCAGAGGCCGGTGTCGGTGCACTAGCGGCAGGAGCAGTCGAGACGGGAGCCGTCCCAGTGCCAGCACCCGAGCCAGCTCCCAAACTCATCGCCGGTGTTTGGGCTCTGGCGCGCCATCCGAAAACGGCAGTACAAAGCGCCAGTATTGCGATAAATCTTACGCAGGCCCCCATTCCAGCAAGAATATCACAGCACGCGAAAGCCTAAAGAGTCTTCCCAACCGGCATTGCCCACTGCCCAAAAACTAGTCAACCATCCAATACCCTGACTCGATATAAATTGTAACTATTCGAAGTTAAACAGTAAAAACTTGGTATCGCGCTTGCTTAGTAACAAGCAGAGATTGAAGAGGAGCCTGTATGAAGTTTAGTCGCATTGCTTTGGCTGCGTTTCTGATTACCAATACGGCATTCGCCGCCAATATGCTTAAGCCGCCAGACATGAAGCTCACCAAGGTGCAAAAAGAAGCGCTGCTTCGTGGCTTTCCCAATCCGAAATTAGTGATTCCGCCAAAAGGCCCGCGCCCGGACACGTATACGATGAGCTTTCAGAACGGAAATTTATTGATGGATGGCGCTGCGTTGACCGGAAAATTTACCTCGGGTAACGATCGTCGCGCCGCCAAGGGCTACGCCAGCTGCACGGCCACCATGGAGCGCCCGACGATGCCGGCCGCGGACGAGAACGTTTCGATCGACGAGTCGCCTGTTTCGTACGCCGATGCCACCGACTTTGAAAGCGGCCGCCATGTCGTCGTTCAGAGTGTTGAATTCAAGTTCTCGATCATGGACAGGTTTGGAACCGTAACGCACAACCAGCTTCGCTGTTCGCGCGTTTCGGACAAACCTATGACGCTCGACGACATTCGCGCCGGCATGGGCCCGGGTTTTTCGATCCTGCTTTCGGCCGATCAGACGCAGTCGATTCAGTCGATGCAGCAGTTTCGCGGCCTCGTGAACGGCATCGACCAGTCGTTGCCCGGAAATTCCTACAAGGTCGACAATGATCCGTCGGCGGCCAAGGCCACGGGTTCGACCAAAGACAGCGTCGTGAGCTCGGAACGCACCCAGAATTTCGACAGCGCCCCTTCGTTGACCCCGATCGAGTAAGCTGCCAGGCCTAGAACAGTACGCCTACGGACAGCGTCAGCGGTGCAGCCGTAGAGGCCCCTGCTTTGCGGAATCCGAAGTCCAGGCTGGCCAGGATGCTGGTGCGTTCGCCCACCTTGAAGGCGTAACCCGTGCCAGCGCGCACGCCGAAGCCCACGGGTGAGCTGGTCGAAGTCGACTGCGTGGTTCTACCCGTGTTCACGCCTACGGTGTTGCTGAACGTCGCCATTCCAGCGTCGCCGCGGCCGTAAAAGCCGCGACCGGCTTCGCCGCAGAAAAAATAGGTGGACTCGAACGCAATCATCATCTGGGTGATGCTGGCGAAGTTCGGCGAGTTCGACCAGGAGTCGCTGCTGGATTCGACCAGCATGCCCAGCAGCCAGGGCCCATGGCCCGGGTTCATGAGCACGCCCAGCGCGAAGTCGAAGTCAAAGTGCTTGCCGCCGGCAATCGCGAATCCCTGCGAGGCCGCTGCCGCGTTTTCGCCAGTGTACTTTTCCCAGTTGCCCCCGGCGTTCACCGAAATGCGCGGAAAGTGCCAGCCATGGTGATGGCGAGCGTCGCCTTTCGCATCGGGCCGGGCAGGTTCGGCTTTGTCGGTTCTTCTGTCGAACTTGTCGAGGTCATCCGAATCCGCCCGCGCGGGCAGGCTGCCCAGTGAAAAAACGAGGGCCACTATCGCGGCAATCAGATTCGTCATTTAGAAATCCAATGGGCGAATGCTGAAGTCGATGCCTTGAAAATCCATCGGCGCGGGATGCGGGCGCTTCCAGCGGCGGGCCTTGAAACCGTCGAGCATGCGCACGTCGAACTCCATGTGGTCGGCAAACTGCGCGATGTTTTCGATGCGCACATGCGCATCGCGGTCTTCGTGGAAAGTCACGTTGCCGCTGCCGGGAAACGGGTCGCTGTCGTCGCCGAAATTTTCATCGTTGGGCGGCACGGGGCGATGCCCCAAGTTGTGGCCGTGGTCCAGATCGTTGCGGCCGTCGGCCTGGATGAGCTCGTAGTTTTTCCAGATCAGCAGCCCATGGCCGCGATGGTCGCGCGAAAAGCCCTGCGCCGAGCGGTATTCCAGGTAATAAGAAGTGTTGCTGCCCACCGGAATCGCGACGATATCGCCCGAGGCTTCAACGGCGCGAATCGAAACATGCTGCGTGGTCTGGCTCACGACGTGCGGGGTGACCCAGCCAATCTGCACCTTGCTGTAGGGCTCGAAGTGGGAAGGGTAGCGGAACATGTCCTCGCGGCGCATGCGATTGTCGGTGCCCCAGGCGCCCAGCCCCATCATGCCCCACATGCCGATGCCGTAGTGGCCGTGGTAGTGGTCGTTGTAAAGATCTGGAAAGCCGAAATAGGCGTGCCCGGCCTCGTGCAGGTAAAAGCCGATGGGAATCTGCTGGCCAATGCTGCCCAGCCCCTCGGATTGAAACACGATTGTGTGGTTGGCGAACCGCGACTCGGTGAACGCGCAGCTGGGGCCGACGCGGTCGCTGTTGATGCGCCCGGAGTGCACGATGAAAAGATTGTCGATCTTGCCGTCATGGTCGCTGTCGTAGTCGGCGATGTTGATGGCGCGGCTGAACTTCTGCCAGGCCTCATTGACAATGCGGTCCAGGTCACAGCTGTCCGAACCGTTCCAGGTTTGCTCGGTGCGCAGCCAGTTGCGCACGTCACCAGTAAGGTCGGCTGTGCCGGCCGAGTTTTCGCGCAAAAAATCGCGCACGCTGCTCTTGCCCTCGCCGAAGAAAACCTCGTTCACCTCGGCCACACTGTGCTTGGCGGGCTGATTTTTCCATTCCAGCAATAAAACAACCGCGCGTTGCTTGCCTTGCCAGTGGCCGGGGTCGGCGAATGCGGAAATGGAAACGGCGAGCAAAGCCAGAATGAGCGCGAATATGATTTTCATCGAAAAAGGACCCCTTTGTCATTGATTAGGCAGGAAGGGGCGAGTTGTCAATGGAGGGCGGCTCCCGCAGGGGCGCGTTCACGCAGTGGCCGGCACGGCAAGCGCTAACCGAAACCGAAACAGAATTCCCCAAATTAAGGAAATCTCTGATCCAGATAAGCAATGATATCCGAGGATTCATACAGCCAACGCACTGAGCTGTCATCGCCTCGAATGCGCAAACAGGGCACCTGGAAGCTTCCGCCCTGCTCAACGAGCTCTCTATCGAATTTCTTGTCGCGTTTCACGTCGCGCAGCTCGATGTTCAGATTCCGGCGCGTCATGTGACGGCGCACTTTGACGCAAAAGGGGCACGCCATGAAATGATAGAGCGCCAGGTTGTTCGTCTGCGCGTCCACCTTCGCCTGCTCGGCCGCGGGGCGAGCTAGTGGCCTCGGACGAAAGAGCGCGTCGAAAAAAAGGATGATTTTTCCCAGAACAAAGCGGATCAGGCGCATCATGAGTCCAGGCTTCGGCCGCGGTGCTTCTGGTAAATGGAGTCGCGCCATTTAACGAGATCGGCGAACTCGGTGCGCAGCCCGTCTGAAGTCAGGCAGCGGCGCGTGGCGGCACCGATAGGCATGTATTTCTGGGCAACGGGTTCGATAAATTGCAAAACCACGGCCATGAGCACGTCGGCAAAGCTGAAATCACCCAGCAGATAATGGCCGCCAGCGGCGTATAAATTCTGCCGAAGTGTCAGTAAAACCTTGCGCAGGCGGTCTTCGTTTTTTACCCGCGCCGACGCATCGACTCCGAACTCGCGGCTGAGGTACTTCAGGCCAACCGACACGAGCGGCAAAACAACGGGCTTGAGCGCCCGTGGAAACATGCTGGGAATCGATTCCACTCGAGCTTCGCGGTCGGCGGCCAGCTTGGGCAGCAAAACAGCGCGTCCCGCGTCGAGGCCTTCTTCGCTCAAAGCGCGATAGCGGTCCAGCTCGCCAGCGCGGCTGGCCGGAAAAAGCTTGGCCGAGCTGCCGTGCTCGTCGGCAAAACGCGCGATGTCGAACGAGTCCAGCAGACGATGGTCGCCATCGATGTAAACGGGTACCGTGACTTCGCCCGTAAAACGCCGGGTCTTGGCCCGTAGCGCCGGCATGCCAAAGATGATCAGGTGCTCATTATAATGATAATGCATGCGGTGGTGGTCCAGCGCCCAGCGCGCTTTTTCGGTGTAGGGCGAAATGTTCAGCCCGATGAGCTCGGCGGTCATACCGATTCTCTTTCAATCCAGCGGACGTCGCCATTCAGGACCTGTTTGCTCACCTGCCGCAGGAGCCGGTCGTCGTTGCAGCGGAGCGCCCGAAAATTCGCGCGAATGCGCGCTTTGGCTTCGCGGCAAAAGAGGTCGGCAATGGCATCCACGTTCTTAACGTCAGGCGGCAGGGTATGTTTGGCACGCGCGCGGCCCACGGTGGCCGAAATCGCAAACAGATCGGTGGCAATGTCGACAATGCGGCCCAGCTGCAGCTGGCGTTTTTCAAGCGCCGGGCCGTTGAGCAACATGAGATGGAAAATGGATTTCGCCAAACGATGCGACGTGCGCTTGGCGTAGCCCAGATGTCCGGGCGCAAAAAGGGAAACCACGTTCAGGTACTGGCCGATAAATTGATATGGATACCACCAGCTGTAGAACGCACCGGCCCTGACCACCGACAGGAGACGGCGGCCGATGCCGAGCTTGGGATTCAACGCGTCACCCGCGACTGCAAGATGCCGGTCCAGTGCTTCGCGCGCGATGAACAGGCGCAGGATTTCGCTGGTGCCTTCGACGATCATGTTGATGCGCGAATCGCGCAGCATGCGTTCGGCCGGATAAGCTTTTTCGCCGCGGGCCTTGAGCGACGAGGCGCGCTCGTAACCGCGTCCGCCGCGCAGCTGCACCGTATCTTCGATGATCTGGTGGGTGCGTTCGCTGCAGAACAGCTTGGCCATCGCGGCCTCGAGCCGAATGTCGTGCGACTTGCGGTCGACCCAGGCGGCGGCCAGCCAGGTTATGGACTCCATGGCGAAAAGGTGGGCCGTCATCGAGGCAATCTTGCGCGCCCCGGCTTCGTGCTGGCCAACGGCCGCTCCCCATTGCTTGCGCTCGTTGCCCCAGTCGCGCGAATATTTCACGCACTGGCGCGCGCCGCCGATGGCGCCGGCGGGCAGGCTCAGGCGGCCGGCATTGAGCGTGATGAGGGCCAGCCTCAGTCCGCGGCCTTCGCCCCATATTAGATTCTCCTTGGGAATTTTGACGTTCGTGAATTTCAAAAGCGCATTCTGAATTCCGCTCAGGCCCGAGAATCTGCACCGATGCACGACCTCGAAGCCAGGCATCGTCTTTTCGACGATGAACGCGCTGATCTGCTTTTTCTCGCGCCCGTTTTTCATGATGGCGGGCGTTTGCGCGCCATTGGTGCACCAGAGCTTGGTGCCGTTGATGATATAATGAGAACCGTCGGCAGTGGGCGTGGCGGTGGTGGTCATGCGCGCGGGGTCGCTGCCGACGTCGGGCTCAGTCAACGCGAAGGCCGATATCGCCCCCTTGGCCAGCCGGGGCAGGTATTTCTTTTTCTGCTCTTCGGTCCCGAACAGGTATAGCGGCTGCGGCACGCCGATGCTTTGGTGGGCCGAAAGCATTCCGCCGGTCGAGGCACAGTGCGAGCAAATCAGGGCCATGGCGCGGCCATAGTTGGTCTGCGACAGACCCAGGCCGCCATATTCTTTTGGAATCTTCATTCCGAAGGCGCCCAGGTCGATCAGGCCCTGCATCATCTCAGGCGACATTTCGCCTGTGCTGTCGATCTTGTCGGCGTCGACCTTTTCAATAAGGAAAGTACGCAGCTTGGCCAGGTAGGCGTCGCCGACCGCCCGGTCTTCGGTGCTCTGTTCGGGGTAAGGGTCGACCATCTCGGTGTGTACCCGTCCCATGAACAGCTCGGCCACGAAGCTGGGCTCGGTCCAGTCTTTTTCACGCGCCTCTTCGGCGACCTCGAGCGATTCTATTTCTTCCCGATTCTTGCCCTTTTCAGAAATCAATGCTGTCGACATACCGAGCACTTTGCACGCCCCGGCATGGATTGTAAATGGCCGCGGTAACTTCTGCCGGGTGCGGCCAAAACAGCTGCGGCTTATACTGTTGGGGCCATGGTCAGATCATCCGCAGTCAAAAAAATTCTGCCATTCCTGTTTCTGTTCGCCGGCGTGGCCGTGGGTGCGTTGATTCCGGAATACTCGAAGTGGATCAACATCATGGGCAAGCGCCTCAGCAGCCCGGACATGGCCACCGATTACATCATCGGCGTCATGTGGGCCGTGGGAATCGCCATCAGCATACCTTTCTGGCCGGTGGCTGCTTCGGACAAAAAACATCTCTTACGACTTTGGATGGTGCGCTGTACGGTCACCCTGGGGTTCATGCTTTACTATGAGTATCATTATCCGCTCGATGCGAACTCGTATCATCTCATCGCTTCGGGCCAGACCTTCGATTTTGGCAGGCTCGACATCGGCCGCGGCACGGACATGATCGCGGGAATACTTTGGACGATCAACCACACGCTTCCGACGTACGACTCCTATCATGCTCTAAAAGTAATATCGTCGCTCATCGGTTTTCTGGCCGTCTACCTGTTTTATCGCGGCTATGTCATCTATCTGGGGCGCCCGATCCAGGGTTTGCTGTACGTTCTCATGCTGTGGCCGTCGATTCTTTTCTGGTCGTCGATTCTTGGTAAAGACCCGGTTCATCTTTTCGGCATCTCGCTCTACGTCTACGGGGTGATTGGCTGGATGAAAAAGCACAAGACGTCGTATACCGTGCCCATGGCCATCGGGCTGGCGATTAATCTAGGCATTCGCGTCTGGTCGGCCGCCATTTTCATCGCGCCGTTCGGCCTGGTCAGCCTTTGGCGTGCCAAGAGCATGGTGAGGAAGATCATCATGGCTATCATTTTCGCCTACGCGGCCCAGTTCGCCATTCAAAAATTCATCAAGCAGTTTGAGATCGAGACGGTTTCGGCGATCGTAAAAAACACCCATAGCCTTTCGCGCTCCTGGAACAAGGGCGGCTCGGCCCGCCATGCGCCGGCTTTCACCAGCCTGAGCTCCATGATCGCGTTTACGCCCCTGGGCATGTTTACCGCGCTTTTTCGTCCCCTGCCGGGCGAGGTGCTGAATATTTTCGGCGTGCTGGCCGGATTTGAAAACCTGATTCTGTTATCCATGCTTTTAGTCGCCATAAAACGCGGGGCGCTCGTGGCGCTGCGCGATGACCTGGCGCTTTGGTCGCTGTGCCTGCTTTTGATTTGGAGCGCTTTTTACGGGTTCATCTCTTTCCAGAACCTGGGGGCAGCGGTGCGTTTTCGCCTGCAAGTCCTGCCGATCCTGATTGGCTTCATCTTATTTCTCTCTTCGAAGACGGCTCAGGAAAATGTGCGGCTTAGCCGGATTTCTTGAGCCCGGGCGGCGACTGTGCGCCGACTCGTATAGGGCTACGGCCAGCCGCATGGCTGACGCGATTCTGCATCGCGGGCCGGACGACGCGGGCATCTGGGTGGATGAAGACGCGGGCGTGGGGCTGGGCCACCGTCGGCTGTCGATTCTGGACCTGTCGCCCGAAGGGCACCAGCCGATGCTTTCGGCCAACGGGCGGTACGCCCTCGTGTTCAACGGCGAGATTTACAATTTCGCTTCGCTGCGCGCCGAGCTTGCCGGCCTGGGCCACGGTTTTCGCGGCGGCAGCGATACCGAGGTCATGCTGGCGGCTTTTACGCAATGGGGCTGCCTGGCCTCGCTGGGGCGCTTTACCGGCATGTTCGCGTTCGCCTTGTGGGACCGCGAAGAGCGCGTCCTGCATCTGAGCCGCGACCGGTTTGGCGAAAAGCCGCTGTATTACGGCTGGAGCAACGGAAGCTTTCTGTTTGGCTCCGAACTCAAGGCGCTCGCCGCGCACCCCAGATGGCGCGGCGAGATCAACCGCGACGTGATACCGCTGCTGCTGCGTTACAACTGCATCCCGGCGCCCTATTCCATCTATCGAGACATTCACAAGTTGCCGCCGGGAACGCTGCTTACGCTCAAGGCGGCCGAAGGCGCGTTGCCCACGTTCAGGGAATACTGGTCGGCGACCGCCGCCGCGTGCGCAGGCTTTAACGACCCGCTTTTGATTTCCGACGCTGAAGCCACCGCCGAGCTCGACAAGCGGCTGCGTCAGGTCGTGCGCCAGCAGATGGTCTCTGACGTGCCTCTGGGCGCGTTTCTTTCGGGCGGCGTCGATTCTTCGGCCATAGTGGCGCTGATGCAGGCCCAGAGCTCGAATCGGGTGCGGACCTTCACGATAGGTTTCGAGGAAAAAGATTACGACGAATCCGATGCGGCACGGGCCGTGGCCGCGCATCTGGGCACCGAGCATACCGAGCTGCGGGTTTCGGCGCGCGAAGCCATGGCGGTAATTCCGCGGCTGGCTGCTATCTATGACGAGCCTTTTTCGGACTCCTCGCAGATTCCGACTCTGTTGATCGCGGGACTGGCGCGTCGCCACGTGACGGTGAGCCTTTCGGGCGACGGGGGCGACGAGCTGTTCGCGGGTTACAATCGTTATCTGTGGGCCGAGCGCATCTGGGGGCAGCTGCGCGTGATGCCGCTGTTGATGCGCAAGCTGGCGGCCCGCGGCCTGGGCGGCGTGGGTGACCCGGCTCTCCAGAGCCTGTTCGAGCTGATCGCGCCGCTGGCGCCCGAGGTCAGGCAGCCGCTCGATAAGTTGCACAAGATACTCGACCTGCTTGACTCGGATTCAATTGAAGATATTTATCTGCGGCTGCGCTCCCACAACCAGCATCCGGCCAGCCTGGTGCCGGGCAGCCAGGAGCCTGATAGTTTTCCGCTGCGCCCCCCACAGTGGCCCAGTCTGGGCAAGGGCGCGGCGGCCATGCAATGCGTGGATGCGCTGACCTACCTGCCTGACGACATCCTGACCAAGGTGGATCGCGCGTCGATGGCCGTGGGGCTGGAGGCGCGGGTGCCGTTTCTGGATCATCACCTGTTTGAGTTCGCGTGGCGGCTGCCGGCCAAGCTGCGCATTCGCGACGGACAGGGCAAGTGGCTGCTGCGCCAGCTGGTTTACAAGTATGTGCCGCGCGAGCTGATCGAGCGCCCCAAAAGCGGTTTTGCGATTCCTATCGGAAGCTGGCTGGGCGGGCCGCTGCGGGAATGGTGCGAGTCGCAGCTGGCTCCCGAGCGTTTGAAGCGCGGGGGGTATTTCGACGCGCGGGCGGTGCGGGCGATGTGGCAGGAGCATTTGAGCGGGGCAAGGGACTGGCAGCATCGGTTGTGGGATATTTTGATGTTTCAGGCGTGGCTGGAGCGGATACAAAAGACAGCGCAAAAGTGAGGAACGAGGAGGCATGGGTCAGGGGCAAGAAGGGTGGGTTTTAGGCATGTGGCAAGAGGCAGGTGGAGAGCGCATGCCCCATCCCTCATGCTTAACTGCCTACCCTTCTTGCCCCTGACTCATGCCCCTGCCCTTGGAGCGTTTAAGTAATAACTTAAACGCTCCAGGCAGCGGCGCTTAATATAATCAGAACAGATCGTGCACGTTGGCAAGCGTGCCGCAGTCGATGATCGGCCCGTAGGTCTTTCCTCGAGATACGGCGGCGCCCGTGTTCAGCGCTTTCTTGAGCACCGGGCTGTCTTCGGCATCGATCATGTCGTAAACACTTCGGTCGAAGACCGCGTAAACCGTCTTGTTCGAGTCATCCACCGCCCCTTGCGTCGTGATGGTGATGGCGTCGCCTTCTTTTTTATCGATCTGCGTTTTTGGGGCCGTACCGTCAAGCTTGCGCTTGTCGGTCAGGATCTTGCGCGTGCTGGAGTTACCCAGATAAAGATAGGTGGCTTCGCCGGTCCACTTCGCGGTGTTCACCGTGCCGTTGACGTTGATGCCCTTGCTGGCGTGAAGCAAGCGCTTCGCCGACCGCTGGTCATCTTTGCTCAAGTCCTTGTACTGCTCAAACATGGCCGAGAGTTGCTTCTCGGCGCAGATGTCTGTGCTGTCGGTGTTGATCACGACCGGCACCCCGAGCTCCTTGGATGCGGCCTTGGCCACGCTTTTAAGATCCTTGCCACAGGCGCTCAGACCCAGAGATACGGCGAGCAGGGCCACGATGGTGGCGAAGTTCGTCTTACTTCTTGAAATCAGTTTCTTGTCGGTATTCATAACAATCACTTCCTTCCAGTTTCGAGACTTGAGTGGATATTTACGCCTGTTATTGATCTGCGTCAAGTCTGACTAACATAGTCAAGTTTACACGGGGCGAACTGACCTCAGTAACCCAAAATCAGCACTAACACCTTGAAATAAGGATTATTTATGCATGTTGGCGCGAGACTTGAACTACAAAATTCCGAGCGATTTATAGACGCCAAGCGTGGCTGCGATGACCTGTTTTTCGTCGAACTCAGCGACGACTTTTTTACGGCCGCGTTCACCCATTTGCTGGCCCAACTGGGGATTTTCGAGTACCTTGGCTATGGCATTCGCGAAGGCTTTCACGTCTTTAAGAGGCACCAGGTAGCCGTTTTGGCCGTCCTGAACCACCTCACGGCAACCAGGTACGTCGGTAGTGACGATGGGCTTGCCCATGGCGGCGGCTTCGAGCAGCGTGCGCGGAAGGCCCTCACGGTAAGAGGGCAGCACCACCAGCGTGGCTTCGGCAATCAGAGCTTCAATGCCTTCGACGTGACCCAGAAACTCCACGATGCCTTCGGCTTTCCACAGCGCGAGCTGAGGCTCCGAAATCGAGGACGGGTTTCCCGGGTCGCGGTCGCCCGCGATTTGAAAGACGGCCTTCGAGCCTCGCTGGCGCAGCAGGCGAGCGGCTTCGACGAATTCCTGAATTCCTTTTTCGGCCAGCAGGCGCGCCACGAGCAAAACGACCTCGCGCGATTTATCCCTGCGAGCGCGCGGCGAGAAGCGCGACAGGTCGACGCCCGAGCCTCGGATAAGCACGGTGCGCTCGGGTACGATGAGGTTGTGGGTTTGAAATACGGCGAGATCTTCGAAGTTCTGGAAAATCACGCGTCCGCGTTCCTGCTTGAGCAGCAAGCGATAAAGAGGCAGCACCAGCGGCCGCACTAAAAATGCCTTCCATTCCTTGCTGACAAAAACGTGGCCCAGGCCGGTAATGGCATTGATGACAGCGTGGGCGCCGGAAATATTTGCCGCCAGCGACCCGTACACCACGCACTTGATGGTGAAATGGTGCACGACCACAGGCTTTTCACCCCGGTAAATCGCCACCAGCGCCAGCAGCGTGCGCAGCTCGGTGAAAGGGTTCACGCCCGCGCGGTCCATGTTGATCTCAATGCAGCGATAGCCCTCTAAGCGCAGCTTCTCCAAATACTTGTCCGCGGGCGCAACGAAGACAGGCTCGACTCCGGCAGCGCGCAGGCCGCGCGCCAGCGGTCGCCGGAAGTTATAAAGATACCAGCCGGTATTCGAGACGAGCAGGGCTTTCTTGGGCATGGGCTAGAAAAATGTTCCGGGATTGCCCGGCCCGAGTCAAGGCGTGGCGTGAATTCGCTGGGTCAAATTGGCCGGGCAGATTGTTGTAAAATTGTGTGGGCGGGGTTGCCGCGCTGGAAAATCACGTACAATGGAGTCAGTAAGGAGTGCTCTAAAAAGCTTATGGATGAGCTGGTCGTACCCAATACTCCGCGCGGAAAACCCGGCGGAAAAAACGAGGAATTGGATCTTGGCGAGATCGTCAGGCTATTTCTGCGCCACAAGTTCCTGCTCGCGTTTCTCGTCATTACCGCGGTAATCACCGCGAGCCTCGAGCACCTCAGCTTTCCGTCGTTTCGCGTGATCGCGATGATTTCCGTGGCCAACTCCGACAACAGCTACACGCAGGCGCTTACCTCACGTCTGACCGGCGCGGCCGGCGGCGGCGTGCTGCAGGCCGACAGCTATCATGAAGTACCCGAAAAATATTTTCAGCATCTGGCGTCTTTCGACTACTTTCTCTCGGTCGCCAAAGCCGTGCATCAGTCCAAAGAGTTCGAAACGCTGAACCCCGACCTGTTTTTGCGCAAAACGCTGATCGAGTCGCTGCGCCATCGCGTGAAGAAATTTTTGTTCCATGAAGACGCCGACGTCAACCATACTTTCAGCGACGACCGGCTGGCCTCGATTCTTACCGGCTGGCTGACTTTCGGCAAGTCAGGCACGGACAATATCGTGGTTACCGCCACCACCTCCGATCCGGCGCTCACGCTGTTCATCATCAATATCGCCGCTGACAGCGCCGTGAAGTACATTACCGAACATGAGGTGAAAGAGCTCAACGAGGGCGGCTCGTACCTGAAAGTGCAGCTCGACGAAGCCGAGCGCGAGATCAAAAACACCGACGCGCTCATTACCGACTTCAAACGCAGCAATCAGCTGGTTTCGATGGATATGGCCCAGGGCGATTCCAACACGCTGGCCGTGGGTTTGCGCCACCAGCTCGAGGACGTTGACATCACGATAGCCGAGAACAACAAGCTGCTCAAACACCTGGCCAACTCGCAGCGCCTGCAGCTTGCCGAAGTGAGCAAAGAGGACCAGGCCGCCAACACGAAATCAAAATACGGTATTGGCCACAAGATCGTGGATCTTGAAAGAGAGAACCAGTACCTCGAGGCCCGCCGCGAGACGGTCAAACGGGTGCTCGACGAGCTGATGCGCAACCAGGACCCGCACATGGAGCAGAGAATTTTCGACCTGCGCAAAAAGGTCGAGCTGCAATACAGCCTGTACCAGGAGCTCAAGAAGCAGACCTTTCAGGTCGAGATGGAGCGCATCTTCGTCCAGAACCGCGTGCGGTTTTTCGAGAAGGCCCGCGACTTCAACGTGGTGCGCAGCCTGACGCTGAACAAGAAGATCCTGATCGCGGTGGTTATCGCGTTTCTGATCGGCGGCTTCGGCGCCTATCTGTGGGAGTTGGTGGTTCCGCGCATCAAGAACCGCTACGACCTCGACGACCTCAATACGATTTATCTGGGCGGCATTCCCGATATGTCGCGCGTGCCCAGCGTGCAGCGCGTTTTCGTCAACGCGGTCACCAACAAGAAGGGCCAGATCGATCGTACAGGCGCGATTCTGTGCCGCTTCGACATCGACTCGCCGTCGGCCATGGCGTTCAAGCATATTCGTACGCGCATCCTGCACCTGTCCGAGCGCAGCGGGGGCCACGACCAGATCATCTCGGTGCACAGCGCGCAGGTGGGCGAGGGCAAGACCTTCATCTCGGCCAACCTGGCCAGCTGTATCGCGCATCTGAAGCGCAAGGTGCTGCTGGTCGACTGTGACCTGCGCCGGGGCACGACGTCGGAAATTTTCCGCACCAAGAGCCTTGTGGGCCTGAGCGAGGTGCTTTCGGCCGAAGAGAAGTTCGGTGCGGTGGTGAAGAGGAACGTGTTGCCGTTGCTCGACCTCTTGCCCTCGGGCCGCAATAACCAGGATGCCACTGAAATGATCGCCAGTGGCCGTTTCGCCGAGCTGCTCGAAGACCTGCGCTCGATTTACGATTACATCATCCTCGACACGCCGCCCGTGATCGTGGTGCCCGACTCGGGCCTGATCGCGCAGCACGCCGACATGGTGCTCATGCTGGCCGACTGCAACAGCTCGATCAAGGAGAACCTCTCGACGGCCATCGAAACCATTCTGAACCTGAAACAGAAACGGATTTACTCGATCCTGAACCGGCTCGAGGGCAGCCGCCAGGATTACGTTTACGTCGTACCCGATCGCATCCTCGAAGCCCGTATTGGAAGAAAGTCAGCCGCTGTTGAGCCGGTATCGATGTCAGGATCGGGATTTCCCCCACCTAAACAAGGAAGCTAATGCTGCCGCGGAACAAGTTTTTTGTATCCCTGGTTTTACTCTTCGCTCTAATGTCCCAGGAAACTTTCGCTCAGTACCGCGATCCGCTCGGACTGGGAAAAGATCAGGCTCCGTTTGGCGGCACGGCCGAGTTCGTCTACCGCAACGACGCCGAAGAGCTGCTCGTGCCTGTTTTCGTGCTGGGCGCCGTGGCCCGGCCCGGTCTTTATCATATCCCGGTGAAGACCGATTTCATCACGCTGATGTCCATCGTCGGCGGCCCCACCCACGAGGCCGTGCTTGACGACATCTCGATCAAGAAGCAGCAGTCAAAGGAGGTCGTCAAGGTCGACCTCGACAAGCTGGTCAAGAACAAGGATATGAAAAATCCGCTGCTGACCAACAACGACGTGGTGCTGGTCAGGACCAAGGAGCCGATTATCAGCACCGATACCCTGCTGCTGATCACGATGATCGCCACCGTGCTGGGCATTGGTATTACCGCCTTGGGCGTGGCTAGGCAGAAGCAGTAGCCAGGCTCAGGCCGCTTTCTTCGGTATGACCGGCACGGCAACCGTGGGTTGATCGGCCTGCCGCCGTTTTGGAGCGTTGTTCTGGATCAGAAACTCTTCAGTGGTGAATTTCACCGGCAGGTCGGCCATCGAGTACTGCAGATTGAAGACGTTCTGGAAGAGCACCAGCTTTTCCTTGATGGCAATCTCGAGAACTTTAATCGTCTGATCATTGGGTTGGGTGTCCGAGAGCACGATGTTGAGCTCTTTGTGCGCCATATAGATCAAGTCGTCCTTGCGCGTGAAGGTTTGCATCATCAGCTTTAGACACGCCACGATCTGGTGGACGCGCTCTTTTTCCTCGAAAAGCCCTGTTTCAAACAGGGGTTCGAGCTCGATGCGCACGACGGTGCATTGCCGGAATTGAGGCAGGTTCGGGTCGGACTGCCGCTCGTCGGGCGCAGCCAACCGCGCCGTTAGCTTGAGCTCAATTGCTCGCAGCAGATAGAACAAGCTGAACATGCTGATGCCGATGGCGCACATATACACCAGGCCATTGGTGAACAGCGCCTCGTCGGTGCGAACCAGGTCGACGACGCAGACCGCGGTAAGCTGAAGATAGATGGTCAGGCTGAGCAGCATGGTGGCCGTTTGCCGAACCGTCATGCCCAGTCTCAATAGACGGTGGTGCAGGTGATTGCGGTCGGCCTTGAACAGCGGCGTGTGTTTGCGAAAGCGCCGGTAGGTGCAAAGACCCATGTCCATGATGGGGTAACCCATCATTAGAATGATATTGATGGCATGTACCCAGGAGCGGCTTTGAGGCGGGCACATCAGGCTCACCACGCCGAACAGGAATCCGATGGGCAGGCTGCCGTTGTCGCCCAGGAAAATGTCGGCGGGATTCCAGTTCTTGCGCAGAAAGGCCATCAGCGCGGGAATAAGCGCAGCCATGAGAACCAGGCTCAGCTGCCCGTGCACGCCCCATTTCGCGCTGATGGCCACGAGCGAGCTTGCCACCAGCAGCGAGATGCCGCCTGCCAACCCATCGAGCCCGTCAACCAGGTTGATGGCATTGCTCAGGCCCACCAACCAGATTACGGTAATGGGCCAGATCATGAAGCCGATGCGCGCCAGCCAGTGCAGGCAAAAGGCGTGTACGATGGGTTCGAAGGTAATGACGTTAATCGCGGCCAGGAGCTGCACGCCCAGTTTGAGCCTCGGGCCCAGGCCGCGCAGGTCGTCGACCAGGCCCAGCGACAGCAGCATGGTTATGCTGACACCAATGGGCAGCAGCGACGCGCGGTTGAGCAGGAACCATTCGGGTTTGAGCAGGCAATAGGTAACGACACCCACGAACCAGGCCGCGAATACTGCGGCGCCGCCGATGATGGGCATGGGCCGGGCGTGGCGGCGGCGCGAGTTGGGCACGTCGACCAGTTTGTATCTGAGCGCCAGGGGAATAGCGAAGCGAAATGCGGTCAGGCCGGCTATAAAGGTGGCAACGATGGTTGTGGGTAATGTCAGGTCCATAGTTTCTTCATGTTCTTATCGGTGGCAGCCGTCAAAAACTTGGTAATGGCATGGCTGGGAAAAAAATGCCTTCAGCGAACTTTGTCCGCTGCGCTTCCGGAAGAAGGATTCATGGTGCCCGATACAATTTGCTCAAAAAGGTCTTTCTTTTCGGGAAAGGCGGCCGTGGCCGAAGAAAGCAGCTGCTTGATGTGCGACTCGCGCTGCAGCAGCTCGACTGAGCGCTCCAGGGCGATTTGATAGATGCGAGG
>JACQAW010000387.1 GCA_016194725.1 Deltaproteobacteria bacterium | reverse complement strand
GCGATGAACCCGATCGACCATCCCCATGGCGGTGGTGAAGGTAAGACTTCCGGTGGCGGGCATCCCCGAACTCCTTGGGGACAGCCGACTAAGGGATACAAGACACGCAACAATAAACGCTCTGATAGTTTCATTATCAAGAGAAGAAAGTAACGCGGAGGCAGTGTGGCTAGGTCAATTAAAAAAGGCCCTTTTATCGATGACCATCTTTTAAAGAAGGTCGAAACGGCGAAGGCCAGTAATGACAAGAAGGTCGTAAAAACTTGGTCGCGGCGTTCGACGATCATTCCGGACATGGTTGGTATGACATTTGCGGTCCACAATGGCCGCAAGTTCATTCCGGTCTATGTGACTGAAAATATGGTAGGACACAAGCTGGGCGAATTCGCCCTCACTCGTACCTTCCACGGTCATACTCCGGCGGACAAGAAAGCATCTGAAGGTGCCCCAGCAGGCGCACCAGCAGGAGCAGCACCAGCAGCGGGCGCCAAGCCAGCGGCAGCACCAGCGGCAGGCGCCAAGCCGGCAGCGGCAGCTCCGGCAGCTAAACCGGCGCCGAAAGCTTAACGAGGTATATATGGAAGTAACAGCAAGCTTGAAGCATATCCGCGTTACACCGAGAAAAGCGATGTTGGTCGCCGATCTCGTACGCGGCAAAGGCATTAACGAAGCGCTCGCGATTCTGAAGTTTTCGCGTCGTAAGCGTGTCGCGGCTTATATCAGCGGTGTTTTGAAGTCCGCGGTAGCCAATGCCGACCACAAAGGGAAAATCGATGTCGATACGCTTTACATCAAGCGTCTCGAAATTGGCAAAGGTCCGACTCTTAAACGTTTCCGTCCCCGTGCAATGGGCCGGGCGTTCAAGATCAACAAAAAGACTTCCCACATTTTCGTCAGCCTGGCGGAGAGGTAAAAAGAATGGGTCAGAAAACACATCCGATTGGCTTTAGACTCGGCGTCAACAAAACTTGGGACTCTCGTTGGTTTGCAAAGCGCGGATATTCCACGCTTCTACACGAAGACATCAAGTTGCGTTCTTTCATCCGCAAGCAGCTTGCAAGTGCCGGTATCGCGAAGGTTGAAATTGAACGCGCCGCGAACAAGGTGAAAATCAACGTTCATACGGCTCGGCCTGGTATTGTCATCGGTAAAAAGGGCGCAGGCGTTGAGACTCTGAAGGCCGATGTCCAGAAGCTTTCGAAGAACGAAGTATTCCTGAATATCATCGAAGTGAAAAAGCCGGAATCGAACGCCCAGCTCATCGCTGAAAACGTAGCCGGCCAGCTGGAAAAGCGCGTTGCTTTCCGCCGCGCTATGAAGAAGTGCATGACCTCTGCTTTTAAGCAGGGCATCAAAGGAATCAAGATTCGCGTGAGCGGCCGTCTGGCCGGTGCCGAAATTGCGCGTACCGAATGGTACAGCGAAGACTCGGTGCCTCTCCACACGTTGCGCGCGAACATCGATTACGGCACTGCAGAAGCTCGTACAACCTATGGTCAGATTGGTGTCAAAGTGTGGGTTTACCACGGTGAGATCCTGGCCAAGAAGACCGAGAAAGTGAACTCCTAACATGTTGTCTCCAAAACGCGTCAAATGGCGCAAGCATCAGAAAGGCCGCATGTGCGGCAAGGCTCTGCGTGGAAACACGCTGTTTTTCGGCGACTTTGGCCTGGTAGCGGTGGAATGTGGTCGCATCACCTCGAAGCAGATTGAATCTGCCCGTGTCGCGATGACTCGTTACGTAAAGCGCGGCGGCAAAATCTGGATTCGAATTTTTCCAGACAAGTCGTTGAGTAAGAAGCCTGCTGAAACCCGCATGGGTAGCGGTAAAGGTAACGTTGAAGAATGGTGCGCAGTGATCAAGCCCGGTCGTATCCTCTATGAAATGGATGGCATTTCGAGACAGGAGGCAACCGAAGCACTGCGTTTGGCCGGTCATAAGCTGCCCCTTAAAGTTAAGGTGATTTACAAATCTGAAGCTGAAATGAAGGCTTCGGCAGCCTTGAAGGCAGCGGCGCCAGGCGCAAAGTCAACAGCAGCAGCAGGAGCGAAAAATGAGTAAGGAAAACAAGCTAACCAATAGCCTGTCGCTTGAGGAACTCAAGACGAAGGGCAGCGAGCTGGAAGGGCAACTTTTCAAGCTTCGCATGCAGAAGGCCACTGGACAGCTGGCCAACACCTCTCTCGTGAGCGCTGCGAGAAAAGAGTTGGCTCGAGTAAAGACCTTCCAGACACAGAAACTGAGCCAGCCAGCAAAAAGCAAGGCCGCTCAGAAAACAGCAAAGGGTAAGTGAGTATGGCTAAGGTAGAAGCGGTCGAAAAAAAGACAGCAGAAAGTGTCGACAAAGGAGGACACAAGCGTCTTTTGCAGGGAATCGTCGTGAGCGACAAGATGCAGAAGACTATTGTTGTTAAGGTGGATCGTCGCGAAAAGCACGACCAGTATTTTAAATATTTATTGTTGTCGAAGAAGTACAAGGCTCATGACGAGAAGCGTGAAGCTAAAGTCGGTGATAAAGTTGAGATTGTGGAATCCAAACCAATCAGTCGCGATAAACGCTGGGCATTGCGCCGCGTTCTAGTTCGCGCATCGCTGTAATTTGTGGAGAGGTTTATACAATGATTCAGATGACTACACGCCTCGATGTTGCTGACAACTCGGGTGCAAAAAGTGTGATGTGCATTAAGGTGCTAGGCGGATCGAAGCGCAAGTACGCGGCGGTTGGCGATGTCATCGTAGTGTCCGTCAAGGATGCTTTGCCGAATTCGAAGGTAAAAAAGGGCGATGTTTGCAAAGCCGTGATCGTACGCACGAAAAAGGCTTTGTCCCGATCTGACGGATCGTTCATCCGCTTTGATACCAATTCGGCCGTTTTAATTAATGCTCAGCTCGAGCCCATCGGAACTCGTATCTTTGGACCCGTAGCTAGAGAGCTGCGAGCGAAGAAGTTCACGAAGATTATCTCGCTGGCTCCAGAAGTTCTTTAATAGGTTTTTAGGAAGGTAATTGATTATGCAAAACACAGAAAGCGGACATCTCTCGATTCGGAAAGGCGACATGGTTCAAATCATGGCCGGCCGAGAAAAGGGAAAAACCGGTAAAATTTTGCGGGTAATGCACGCTCCAAATCGAGTTTTGGTTGAAAAGCTGAACCTCGTTAAGCGGCACACGAAGCCCTCTCAGAAGGCTCCACAGGGTGGAATCGTTGAGAAGGAAGCTTCGCTCAATTATGCAAACGTTCTGCTTCTGTGCCCGAAATGCAATCGCGGTGTTCGGACTGGACGCAAAATGAGTGGCGAAAAGAAGCTCCGCATTTGTAAAAAATGCGGCGAATCTCTGTAGGATTACGAGGCGATTATGGCAGACGAAAAAAATACAAAAGAAGCTAAGGCCCCTGGCGAAAAGAAACCAGCAGGCGAGAAAAAGCCCCCAGGCGAAAAGAAAGCCGGCGGAAAAAAGAAAGCCGCTGGAACTGGGATTTCATTCGCTGTGGAAATGGGACGTCCGCGCGGTCCGACCAAGACTCCTCGTATGAGGAAGCTCTATGAAGAGAAGGTCATTCCGGCATTGTTGAAAGAGCTCGGTCTCAAG
>JACQAW010000096.1 GCA_016194725.1 Deltaproteobacteria bacterium | reverse complement strand
CCGTAGGTCTTTTGCACCTTGGGCGGCAGGGCCGCCACCTGGCCAGGCGTAAGAAATGGCAGCACGTGCACCAATGTGATGGCCTTGTTGAGCACCATGGGCACGCCGCCGCTGTTTCGAAATACGACGCCATTAACCAGGGCCGTGAAAGCGAAGAGCACCAGCACGTTCAGTGCCACGCGCTTATAACCGCCACGAGCCAGGCGTGGCAGGCCCAACGCGCAAAACAAGCCAAGCACGCAAAGCTCAAGGACACAGTAGCCCTTGAACGCAGGCTTGAGGCTCGTCAGCCAAACGTACTGCGCACCCAGTAGCGCGACGGCTACCTCGTAGCGGCGACGCACCAGCGCACGATAAGCCAGAATTCCCAGCACCCACGCCAGCAGCAGAAAGCCTGGCATGGGGCTTTCGCTCATTACAAAATTTTCATACGATACGACCGTCGAGTAACTGCAAAGCAGCAGATATCCAGCGACGACGCCAATGCCCGCGGGGGTGGGAACAAGGGCGATTGCAGCCACGGCCATGGCCCGGTTGAAAACGACGGCTGCTACCGTGGGTTTGACGTTCAAAGCCCGGCTTGCAAGCAGCAGCACGGGATAGCCTGGCGGGCGGTAGTATTCCGAAATCACCCCCAGATTTCCTTGCGCCAATTCATCGGCAATGTAGTTGTAGTCTTTGGTGTCACCCCAGGGTGCCGGCTCGGCGCGATGCAGGGCCCAGCCAAACCAGAAGGTTTGAAACACCGCCAGCAACATCAGAGCCATTCGCGCGTAGCCAACCTTTGTCCCCGAGCCCATTTGGCGCGATACGGTTACCATGTGCGCAGCACCACCACTTTTCCGGCATTCCGGAATTCATCCAGCGAATGCACGACCGCATCGAACTTTACCGGGTCGCCGCTGGTAATCAGCTCATGCACCCGCGCCGAACCGCCCAGCGCATGTTCGGCGTTATATAGAAAAGCCAGGTCGGTTAAGAGATGAACGCAGAAATCGGGTTTGCCCGCGCGGCTCCAGCAATCTTTTTGCAGGGCCAAATCATGACTGCGATAGTTTTGCGCCGGAAGGTGGCTCGCTTTTCCCAATATCGAATTGAAATACCACACACCCGAGGACCCCGTGCCGGTTTCGGTCCACAGCACGTGGGTTGCGCCTGAGTCGACGATTTCGCGGGTCAGAGCCTTGAGCCGGTGCAAGGGCTGATCGACAAACGGCGGCACCCCGCGAACAAAAAGCACCCACGGCAGTACCGAGGCCGCGATGTTCAAGCACCAACCCGTCACCAAAAGAGCCTGGCGGGCCGCAGCCCCCCATTTTCGAGCCACGAGCGCGAGCAGCCACTCGAACCCCAGGGCCGCGACGGCTAAAACGGGCACCACGCCGCCAACGATTTGGCGAGGCAGAAACATATAGTCGCCGGCTTTAGAGGCCAGCATGGGCGCAAGTATCGTGGCCGCCAAAAGTGCAGCGACTGAAAAAAGTTTCGTGGGCCTGCGGCCGCCCAGAAAAACCAGCCCGGCAGCCAGCAGCGGCAGAAAGAGATATGCCGCCTTGTGCGGGTTGGTCAGCGTCCCACCAGTCTGCCTGATGATCTCAACGGCCGGCGGAAATTCAGCATGCATGGGGGCAAAGGTGCGGCGAAGGTGGAAATGCACGGCCAGAATCGCCACCACGCCGCACGCGCCGGCAGCGACCTCAAGCCATTTGCGCCGAAACGCCTGCGCCAGCGCCACGAAGCAGATGCCGTAGATATGCCCGAAGAAAAGATTGAACCAGGCCAGCCGGCCGAGCAGCAACGGCTGCTCGGGGTTTTCGTCATGAGTGATGGCGAAGGCCAGGGCCCCGCCAAACACCATGGCGGCGTAAGGCTGAAACTGAGTGACGAACGAGGTGAGCGTTACCGAAAACAGCAGCGGCAGGACCAGAAAGCGCAATCGCAAGCCAAAACCCAGCGCGAGGGTGGCGGCTCCAAAGCCCAGCGCCGGAAGGCGCGTCCAAATTTCGTTTGGCAAAAACCAGCCGAACAGGTTTTTGCTGGCGGCCCCTAGAAAAATTTCGCCGGGCGCATAGGGCGCAAGCTCGCTCAGATGCATGTAAAGGGCGCGTTTCAGCCCCAGCCCCATGTAGTCGAACTTTGGCCACTCGTCGCAGGAAATGGACCGCTGCGAAGCCAGGTACAGGTTCACCAGAAACCAGATGCTCACGAGTAGCGCGGCCCAAAGGCTGGATTTGTCGATTTTCTTAAATCTGGCAACCATCATGTCTTGAGTGAGAACGGCGTAAAGTCCGTATTGCGGTCATAGTAGTCTTCATTTTCGGCGAGCTTCAGAAACGATACGACGCGGTAAGTGATCGGCGTGTTCACCACCTCCCAAACCACTTTCAGCATGTAGTTGGTCAGCATGACTTTGGTGACCAGCGAGTCGGGCCAGACGCCATAGAATGCCGCCGGATAAAAAACCAGCGAATCAACAAACTCACCGGCCACGGTAGAGCCCACGACCCGCGACCAAAGATGGCGGCCATCGGTCCAAATTTTCATCTTCGCCAGCGTATAGGAGTTCACGAACTCGCCCACGCAGAAGGCCAGCAGCGACGCCGCCACGATTCGCGGCGTGGCGCCGAAGCAGGTTTCGTAAGCCGCCTGATTCGTCCAGCCCTGCGCCGGCGGAATCCTGACGACAAACCAGCACATGATCGAGGCAAAAATCATCGCTCCAAAGCCGGTCCACACCACCTTGCGCGCGCGCGCGTAGCCGTAGACCTCGGTAAGAATGTCGCCGAAGATATAGCTGATCGGAAAAAACAGCACGCCGGCGCCAAAAGTGAAGTCTCCAAAGAGTGGAAGCGAGATCGTGGCCACCTTGCCCGCCCCGATCACGTTCGAGCAAATCAGCACCGTGACAAACGCCGCCATGACGAGGTCGTAGTACCGGAAGACCTTTTTTGGTTCGGACAGCAGTACTTCTGGCATTTTACTAATGTACGCCCATGAGTCTGCGAGTCTCTTCCAGGTTGGCCGGGCGGTAACCGTATCTCTCGACCAGCTTCACCGCATGTTCGACCAGCTCGCCATTGCCTTTGGCCATGGTTTTGCCGTCAGGCAGGTAGAAGTTGTCTTCCAGGCCCACGCGAATGTTTCCACCCAGCTTGAGTGCCTCTTCGCAGAGCGACCACTGGTCGCGCGAAATTCCGATCACCTGCCAGGTCGACCCGGGCGGCAAAATCTCGCTCATGAATTTGAGGTGCTTGGGCGTGGCCGCGATGCCACCAGTAACCCCCATTACCAAAGAAAAATGAAATGGGGACTTGAGCAGCCCCATGTCAATCAGGGGATCCGCGTTAGCGACGTGCCCGGCATCGAAGCATTCCATCTCGGGCATGACGCCCGCATTCTTCATGCGCGTCAGGCACGTGATGATGTCCTTGAAGGGGTTCAGAAAGAGCTCGTCGAAGTAAAACTTCTTGGCCTTCGACGAGTAGATCGCGTAATTCATGCTGCCCATGTTGAGCGCGGCGATTTCTGGCGTGGCATGCTCGATCTGCTCGGTGCGGTCTTCGATCGTGTTGCCGATGCCGCCGGTCGAGAAGTTGATCAGCACGGGGCAGCGCTTGCGCACTTCGGCTTTGATAGCCTGAAACAGGGGCAGGCGCCATGAAGGCCTGCCGTCGTCTTCGCGCGCGTGGATGTGCACGATGGTCGCGCCCGCATCATAGGCGCGTTCGGCCTCTTCGGCTATTTCGACTGGCGTATAGGGCAGCACCGGGCACTGCCGGCGATCGGTGGCCGCGCCGGTCAGGGCGCAGCTGATGATGATGGGTTCGCTCATACGGGAATCACTCCGTGTTTGCGCCGCGCACGTGGCGGCCGTTTGTTGTGGGTGAACTGCAGGCCGCGAAAAAGCACGGCACGCGTTTCGCGCGGATCGATCAGGTCGTCGATATGCGCCAGCCGGGCCGAAATCAAGCCGCCGATGTTGGCTTGGTACTCCGCCACCTTGGCAATCTTGGCGTCTTTGTCGGTGCTGTTCTTCATCACGATGTTCGTGGCGCCCTGCGCGCCCATGAGCGAAATTTCAGCTGTGGGCCATCCGACGATGAGGTCGGGCTTCAGCCCCTTGCCACACATGACGTAGTAACCCGCGCCATAGCTCTTGCGCACGACGATGCTGAACTTGGGAACCGTCAAGTTGGCCACGGCATGCAGCATCTTGGCGCCATGGCGAATGATGCCCATCTTTTCCACGCGCGAACCGACGATGAAGCCTGGGCAATCATGCAGGAACACCAGCGGGATGATGTTTTTGGCGAAGTCGGGTTTGATTTCGAAAAAATCGCCGTGGTCGGCCACGAGCGAAATGACCTTCTTCATGTCATAAGCCTTGCGGGGCTCGTCGGGCAGGATGGTGAGAATATCGTCTGGGATCTGCAAGCTCAGGCCACGCACGTCGCGCTTGATGGGCGGCTTGTCTTTGCCAAACGAGGGAAAAAAGCCCAGGTATTTGCGCACGGCCGCGATGCAGGCCTCGTCGCCGTCAAACTCGCCGTCGCCCACGCCGCTGACGTGGCAGTGGACTTTCGAGCCCCCCAGCTCTTCGGTGGTGACGTCTTCGCCAATCGCGGCTTTCACCAGCGGCGGCCCGGCCAGCGCCATGCTGCCCACGCCCCGAACCATCGGCGTAAAATCGGCAAGCGCCGCGATGTACGAAGTGCCCGCGGCGGTAGGTCCCATGACCGCGGCCACCTGGGGCACCACGCCCGACATTTCGATTTGCTCGAAAAAAAGATTTCCGGTGCCCGCAAAATGCGCGCCCGCCACTTCCTGAATGCGCGCGCCGGCGGAATCGAGCAGCCAAACCATCGGAATGCGCTGGTCGAGCGAAAGCTTTCTGATGCGTTCCACCTTGCGCTCGCCCACCTCGCCCATCGAGCCGGCCACGACGGTAAAGTCATAGGCGGCCACGGCCACGGGACGGCCTTCGACCAGGCAGGTGCCGGTGACGACGCCGTCAGCGGGCGTCACCTTGCCGGCAAGCTCAAGATTGGTGGGCGTGTGGTCGGCCAGCAAGCCGAACTCCAGAAACGTGCCCTTGTCGGCGAAAAGCTCCAGGCGTTCGCGCACGTTCAGCTTGCCCTGCAGCTTCTGCTTGGCAATGGCAGCCTCGCCGCCCATGCCGCGATTGCGTTTCTTTTCCTCGGACAGTCTTTCAACGACTTCAGTATTCATATCAGGGCCCCCGGGCGGTTCATGTATTCCTTGGCCAGCTCTTTGGCGATGACGAGTTTTTGAATTTCGCTCGTGCCGCCGCCGATTTCGTAAAGCCTCATGTCGCGGTAGATGCGCTCGACGCGGTACTCGGTCATGTAGCCGTAGCCGCCCAGAATCTGAATCGCCTCGTCGGCAGCCTTCAGGCCCAGCTTGGACAGCAGCAGCTTGACGATCGCCGCCTCTTTGGTCATGCGCTCGCCTTTGACCATCTTGTCGCGCACCACCTGGGTATAGGCCTTCATGACGTCGAACTCGGCGCCGATCTGAGCGATCTTTTCCTGTATGAGCTGATACTCCAGAATGGGCTTGCCGAACACATTTCGCATGGCCGCGTACTTGATCATGATGTTGAGCAGCTCGTCGATGGCGCCGATGCCGATGGCCGAAAAGGCGGCGCGTTCGAAATCCAGCGACTTCTTCATGTCCAGAAACGCGCGCCCCTCGGTGCCCAGCAGGGCCGACGCGGGAACCGCGCAGTTTTCGAGGAAGATTTCGCCCGTGGGCGAAGTGCGATGGCCCATTTTCTTGAGCGGCTTGCCCAGAGTCATGCCCGCGGCGCCTCTTTCGACGACAAAGGCGCAGCCGCCTTCGATGCCTTTGCCTTCCGTACCCTTCATGCGCGAGATGATGATGAAGTAGTCGGCCACCGGCGCGTTCGTAATGAAGGTCTTGGCGCCGTTCAGAATGTACTGGCCGCCTTTTTTCTCGCAGAAAGTTTGAATCCCCACGGCGTCCGAGCCGCCTGTTGTTGGATCCGTGAGCGCCCAGCAGCCGATCTTCGAGCCATCCACAATGCCCGGCAGATACTGTTTTTTCTGCGCGTCGGTGCCCAGCAGATGCACGTTCTTGCCGAACAGCACCGCGCTGGCCATGACCGAAAGCGCGAAGCCAAGGTCGATGCGTCCAATCTCGGCCCCGATGTCCAGGTAACCCAGGATGTCCCCGTCGCCGCCCCACTCTTCGGGCAAAAACGAGGCGCCAAAACCGGCCTTGAAAAAATTACGATAAACTTTCTCGGGAAAGATGCCGTCTTCGTTGATCTGGTCAACGATGGGCAGCAGTTCGGCGGCAAGAAACTTGCGCACTTGTTCCTGGACGAGGGTGAGCTTTTCAGTCATGGGGTGGCTCCTTTTTGATTTCAGTTAACTCTAAAGAAGGTCTTTCGAACCGCCTAGTGAAATTTGACACTTTAACGCGTTGCACAGCCTCCTTTTTGACTTTAGTTTCCATTGATCTCTGAGCTATCCATGGACTATGAATGCGCCTGGTAAAATCGTGGTATTCGCGGGCACCCGGCCCGAGATCATCAAGGTCGCGTCGGTTGTGCGCGAGCTCAAGCGCCGCAACCTGCCCGGCCTGCAAGTCCATTTTTGTTTTACGGGCCAGCACCTGGAGCTTGCGCTGCCATTTCTAAAATATTTCGATATTGCTCCCGATTCGCGACTGGACTTGATGGTCCCCGGCCAGTCCCTGGGCGCGCTCACAGGGCGGGCCGCCACCCAAGTTGACGAGTTTTTGGCCAAGCTTCCGAGCGTGCGCGCCACGCTGGTGCAAGGCGATACGACCACCGCGTTCGTGGCCGCGTTGACTTCTTTTTATCACGAGCTTCCGGTGGGGCACATCGAAGCCGGCCTGCGCACCAGCCAGGTTCGCGAGCCTTTTCCCGAGGAGCTGAATCGCCGGCTCATCACCCGCATGGCCGCATGGCATTACGCGCCCACGCAGCGCGATTACGACGTGCTGCTCGCCGAGCAAATCGCGCCCACGCGCGCGCTGATTACGGGCAACACAGGCATCGACTCATTATTGTGGGCTGCTGGACAGAACCAGGCGCCCGACAACGCCCAGGTCAAGCGGCTGCAGGGCAGGCGTTTTGTGCTGGTCACCTGCCACCGTCGCGAAAACATCGGCGAGCCTTTGAAAAACATCGTCAGCGCCCTGAGTACGCTGGCGCGGCGCTATGCGAATGTTGAATTCCTGCTGCCCGTGCACAAAAATCCAAACATCGCCGGGGTCGTGCGCGAGGGGCTGAAAGGCCTGAGCAATTTTCATCTGACCGAGCCACTGGAATACCACGACCTGGTCTGGGCCATGAAAAACGCCGAGCTGCTGCTGAGCGATTCCGGTGGAATTCAGGAAGAGGCCGCAAGCCTGGCCAAGCCGGTGCTGGTCTTGCGCAACGAAACCGAGCGGCCCGATGCGGTGGAATACGGAACCTCGATTCTGGTGGGCTCGACGCCTTCGCGCATCACTGACGTAGCCGGTGAATTTTTGGCGGGCGGGCGCAAAGTCGTGCTGAAACGCGCACAGCCCCCCTATGGCGACGGCCGGGCCGCCGTAAAAATTGTCGATCACCTGATTCAGGCACTGGGCTGATGCCGCGCACACGAATTGGCCGGTATATTTGCCTGGCGTGGCTGCTGCTGGCGATTTATTTCGCGTGGTCACGCTCGATCTGGGGCGACGAGATGGTGCGCCTGGACCAGCAGAAGATGGGATTGGCCGGCAGCCTGCACGCGCTGTTTTCCGAGCCCAGCCCTTTTTCCCCCGGGGAATCCATTCTGATTTGGCTGTCGGGGACGGTGCTGGGCCCGGTTCTGCCCGTTGAAATCTGGGGCCGGCTGCCCAGCCTGGCCTGGGGCTTCGGTGCGATGTGGCTCGCTTCCTCATTAGAGGAAGAGTTGGCATATTTGCAATGGCTGCTGTTTTTTTC